>NZ_JCAPET010000098.1:0-1528 GCF_059735245.1 Gorillibacterium sp. sgz306347 | reverse complement strand
GCAGTAGACTTGCAAAAAAACTTACATGGTGCCTGTAAGAGGATACCGACCTCGTTGTCCTTGAATGAAAGAGGGACTTCACGGCACGTGCAGCCTGAAGTGAAGGGGACTCGAGTACTTCGTAAAGGCAAAAAACGACCCCCTGGCTTCTTGTGACACGACACCACTTTTTTGAATTTGGTTTTGTTTTCGTTTTTAGTTCCTTAACAGAAAATCAGCCGCAAGGGCTTGCATTTGGGCGGGTGCTTTCGGGGACGTCCCCCTTTCTTGCGTCGCCCTTTACTGGTTCGCTGGCGTACCGGATGTAAAGCACGTTGAAAGACATCCCATCCCTCCTCTGCGTATTGGCGGAACTTGATGCACACTTGTCCGATCCGCAAATGGGGTGCTTCTTGCTGCCGTATGCCTTCCATCAGCAGATACGCAATCAGATTCAAGTAGACCATATTCCATACGCCTTGCGGTTTCGTGCTGTATGGGTGCTTCACATGGAAGTGCTGCTTCATGCACTTAAAGAATTGCTCTACCTTCCAGCGGTATTTGTACGCCTGGGCCACGTCTGCGGCCGTCCAGTCCCACCGATTGGTCAACACCCGAATTCGGGTAGTCGCCCCTTTGCGATCCATATAGTCGTATTCCACTACCCGAAGCGTTGCGGTTTCGCCTGTTTTCGGATCGTGCACCTTCACATCCGCATCCACGGCAATCGGATGGCGAAAGTCTGTTCGCTGGTGAATCACCTGAAGCTTGTTATTGGTTTTGATCCGAGCGACGAAGCGTAGGCCCGTCCGGTTCCACTCTACAAATTGGTGGTAATGGATGTATCCCCGGTCGAACAAGTAGGTGACCACCTGCTCATAGACCAGATGGTTGAGCACTTGCGCATCCAAGTCGGCAACAGGAGCCGTGGACAGTACAGTTGCATGGGGGTAGGCCCGTGTATCTCCGGTCAATTTCAAGCAGGTGTGGACTTTCACCGCACAATGGCCTTTTTGGTGGTAGGCCCACTTAGGACCCGTACATCCCAAGGTGATGGTGGTGGAGTCGACCGCTGCCAGCGTGCCCAACCGTTTCCCCAAACGCAACGGTTTGCGTTGATGGAGGGCCGCCACTTCTTTCACTAAATGGAGGTACAGGTCTCGCAAGGCTTCGGTGGGTATGTTGTTGAGCTTGCGGTACAGCGACGACGGGTGGATCGAGTCGATCTCCAACCATTCTTGAAGCCATTTTGCTCGCTTCAGGTGATCGGCGATCTCCCCGAGTGTCCGCTGATGAACAATCCCCTCCAGGAACAAGGCGGCTGTATTTCCCATCCACAGCTTCTTGGCATAACGGTCACTCCAGAAGGCTTGGGCTTTGACATGAAACGCACTACAGAGTTGACGGAAGGTTACCATCTTCGATATGCTAGTAGGCAAGAGGTCTCCTTTCGTTGGTGTCGTCTCAACTCTAACGATACAGGAACCTCTTTTTGTTGTTCAAATTTTTTGGCATTTTACCCCATGTTAACTTCTTTGCAAGTCTACTG
>NZ_JCAPET010000097.1:0-1534 GCF_059735245.1 Gorillibacterium sp. sgz306347 | reverse complement strand
TTATGCTGTTGCTATGTCGCGTAACTCCACTTCATAGCCCATGAGGTTGATCTTGCGGATCCAGTACTCCACCGTCTTCTCCCGGTTTCCGAGATAATTGGCCCCCAATTCTTGGTACGGTACCTTATCTCGTAGCACGATATAGATGATGCGGATTAATAGATGGCAAACCGCCATGATGGCTTTTTGCTTGCCCATTCGTTTTACCAAACGGTAGTAGACCGCTGAGATTCGCGAATCTTTGACCCGGATTGCCGCCCAACTGCATTGGCATAGGACGGATTTCAACCCACTATTGCCGCGTCGGTTCTTTTTTCGTTTTTTTTTACCGTTACTTTCATGGTTGGCCGGGCATACCCCAGACCATGATGCTAAATGCCCTTCGGTCGGAAAATGGGTCATCGTCGGACCGATTTCCGCCAAGATGCTCGCCGCGGCCTCTTGGTCAATTCCCGGTATGGTGTCCAACAATTCCAATTCCGTCCGATAGGGGGTCAGCAGGGATTCCATCTCATCCTCCAGTTCCGTGATTTCCTGGTGCAGATACGCCATATGGTCCAGGTGTCTGCGAATCATCTTGCGATGGTGTTGGCGCAATCGGCCATTTAATGCTTCGACCAACTCCGGTACCTTGCGTTTGACCGTGGATTTAACCTTATGGCGGATGTCCTCTGCCGAAAGCTTCTCCCCATTGGCCACCGATTCCAGCAAGGCCCGGCCGGACACTCCGAAGATGTCCGAGAGAAAGGTGGTAAGCTTCACGTTAGCATCCTGCAGAATTTTATGAACCCGGTTCTTTTCCTGGGTGACATTCTGCAGGAGCTTGCGCCGGTAACGGGTCAGATCACGCAAGTCCCGGATGGACTCCTCTGGAACAAAGCTGGGTTGGATTAACCCGCAGCGATGCAGCGACGCGATCCACTGGGCATCGTTGCAGTCCGTTTTCCGCCCTGGTACATTTTTGATGCGCTCAGGGTTGGCGAGAGTCAATTGACACTCATTCTCCAGGATATTCCACACGGGTTTCCAGTACACCCCGGTACTCTCCAGGGCCACTTGGCTGCACTCGCGCTCTTGCAACCAATCTAGCAGTCGAAGCAACTCTTTGGTCGTGGTTCCAAAGGTTTCGAATTCTTTGACGGGCTTCTCCTCCAGCGGACCGGACAGAAAGCAAGCCACCACATTGTCCTGATGAACATCTAACCCTGCACATCGTTCCAAAATCGCATCCATCGCCAGTCACTCCTTTTGTCACGATAACAAAATAGGGGACAGATCATGCAACCTTGTACAAAGCAGATACTTTATACACGTCCTCGTAGGACAATCGGCGATTCTCATGGTTGCAGGGGGTCCGATTCTAACACGGAGTAAGCTCCAACATTCTCCCGACCTCTGATCTGTCCCTTATCTGTATGACCGCAAAAAATGGGAAGAATACAGGATGCGCATGGTTATTTTTCATCTCTGGCGATGGGTGCAAGCCCATGAGTGATTCTAACGGTTGCCAGCGAGCTTATTTTGCTTAAAACGA
>NZ_JCAPET010000096.1:0-1567 GCF_059735245.1 Gorillibacterium sp. sgz306347 | reverse complement strand
GGCGTCGGCGTCGGTGTTGGCGTCGGCGTCGGTGTTGGCGTCGGCGTCGGTGTCGGTGTCGGTGTTGGCGTCGGCGTCGGCGTCGGCGTCGGTGTTGGTGTTGGCGTCGGTGTTGGCGTCGGTGTTGGCGTCGGCGTCGGTGTTGGCGTCGGCGTCGGTGTTGGCGTCGGCGTCGGCGTCGGTGTTGGCGTCGGCACATTGTTACAGCCGCAGAACAGTTTGGAATAAACGTTTCCGTATCCATTCAAGGAAGCGCCAATCAGATTGCCGTACAAAATACCGCCCCGGTAAGAAAGTGCAGCGTTCGGAGCCAGGATGGTCCCCCGGATGTCAATATTCTGAAGGGTTACCCCGGATGACTCATAAAAGTTAAACAAGACCCTCTCTCCAACCACATTGGTCAGCGAGATTTCCAAATTGTTCATGGCGTTTGCAGCGCCTGAAATGTTCACAACCGCGGTAGAAGGATAGGGGGCGTCGATCGAAAGCACAGCGGCGCCCGCCAATTGCTCCGCCGAAACCGAAAATACATTGGAGGACCGGTCTTTGCCCGTCAAACGAAGCACTCCAGAGGAAAACTCGGTCGTCCCGTTTGCCGGAAGAGCAGACAGAGAAGCGGAGAGATTCCGCAGCATCTCGCCTTCCGCGGCAAAATCAATCGGGCCGGGGTTCCGGAACTCGGCTTCGCCTCCAAACAGATCAGGGGCGGCTAGCAAATCTCCCCCGTACAGCACCTGACCGTATACACTTCCGGTTGCGGTCAAGTCTCCTCCCGCCACCAGACGCGGAAGGCCATTGTACGAAGCATTGCCGTAGACACTTTTGCCTACCGTTACTTCATCCAGTTGAACGTTTCCTCCGGCAGCCGCGATTCCTCCGATTTCGGAGTCGGCCATCTCTATATCGCCGAAAACAAAAACGTTCCACTGCTGCGCCGTCCCCAGCATCGCCCCATTGGCAAAGGTCCGGGCAAAGCCTCCTGTCCCAAGTACCAGAACAATAGCCAGGAAAAGGGCGAAAGACGGTTTTGCGGCCTTTTTCAAATGCACAACCTCCTTCTTTTTTATTGGACCACCTTATCAATCGCATAAGCCCACACGCGCCCAAACGCAAAAAAGACCGCCACAAAAACATTTCATGGCAATCGGACGATCATGGCACATGGGTGCGTTAGACTCCTGACTTTGCGTCCCACCCTTTCGGATGGTTTGCGTTTTTCATGTTTTGGAATTATGTAATTCAGGCAGCGAGTTCGGCAACATAATCTAATGACATTCTTATTACTGTTTGATATTAATTATTGCATCCCTCCGTAAAAAATGGCGCCTGTCGTAAGACGGAGCCGCAGCTTGTGCTTTTAATTAACCTGAATTGTAGGCCATGAAACGTTTTAAGACTATACGAAAGTACTGGATCGTTTAGCAGATTACGGATACGCCAAAAAAACCGCAGGCTGCCCCCCGGATTTTCAGAATATTCTCTGTATACAGAGAATCCTATGCTGGGTAATACTAAAACTACTATGTCGTACAATATCACTTATGCGACATTGAAATGAGAAGGAGAC
>NZ_JCAPET010000095.1:0-1591 GCF_059735245.1 Gorillibacterium sp. sgz306347 | reverse complement strand
GAGGAACAGGCGGCTGCTTCTTTGCCGGCATAAGAGGAACAGGCGACTGCTTCTTTGCCGGCATAAGGCCAGGAATGGCGAATTGGCCGGGCGGCTCTGCCGTGAGAGCCACAGTCCGGTCCGATTCGCTTACGCAGAGCAATCCCGAAAGCGAGGCTGTCCGAAAGTCATCAGATGACTTGGGGCGGCCTCGTTGCTTGAACCGGTTGCAGACAAGGAATGAAATGTCCCCTTGAGGAATGATGCAAGGGGCTCTTTTATTAACCGCGTTAAAGAAAACGCACCACGTTAAAGGGAACAAGGAAGAATCTTTAGCGGAGTGACGGGAGAAGACCATCTTTCGGATTTCATCGTCCTGACAGCACAGATTCTGATCCGCGCTCCATTCCGGGCGTCGGTTCCGGCTTCACTTCCAGCCTCGGCGCGCTCAGCTTAGGCTTTAGCTACTGATCAAGCACCTGAGCTTCTGATCTAGCTTGGGTTCCAGCGCCGTTCTAGTTTCAACCCCAGCGTCANGCCTCGGCGCGCTCAGCTTAGGCTTTAGCTACTGATCAAGCACCTGAGCTTCTGATCTAGCTTGGGTTCCAGCGCCGTTCTAGTTTCAACCCCAGCGTCAGTTCTAGTGCCAACCTCAGCGTCACTTCCAGCGTCGGTTTCAACTCCAGCGTCGGTTCCAGCGCCGTTCTAGTTTCAACCCCAGCGTCAGTTCTAGTGCCAACCTCAGCGTCACTTCCAGCGTCGGTTTCAATCCAGCGTCGGTTCCGGTTCGATCCCCTCGTTACAAAAACGCAGTTTCCTGCAAAAATGCAGCATTTCATAAGCGAAAAGGCCCCTTTTCCCGAAATTGCTGCGATTGTGCAGGATAATCTGCGTTTCATGCCCAAATGCCGCCAAAGTGCCGATGAATCATGCATAAACGCAGCATATTTCCCAAAATTCATCTTTCTCGTCTAAGTAATGATGTATTTTTGCAACATTTTATCCTATTAACATGTGACGGGAATGCCCCAATCTGGAGAAGCGAGGGAAGGAGATGTGGTGATCCCGGCAGATGACGCCCCACCGATACTGGTTAGCCATGCGCGGGGGTTGGATGCTGTGCGGGACAGGAACTGTGCGCGATCCGAATTCCGCGCGGGGCCGGAATCTGTACACGGGCCCAATCTGCGCGAGGCCGGAATCTGTACACGGGCCCAATCTGCGCGAGGCAGAGAACAGGAATGGAGCTGATATTTCGAACGGGGCTTTCGTGCGGGGCCGCGAGGCTGCCCACGGAGCCGGGAGCTGTGCGCGGCGGCGAGAGAAGCAGCTTTAGCTGCTTCACAGGCTGTCGAGAAAGTCTCGGCAGGCATTTTTTGTGCACAAGAGCAAGGAGCGCAAATGTCCCATTAACCGGAAGGTTCGCGCTTGAAGCGTGGACAGGAAGTGCAAAAAAGCAACTAATCTGATCCTTTCTGACTGTTATTGACCGATTAGATACGAAAAAGCAATTATTTCTCCGCTTATCTCCGGGTACCGCTTGTTTAATCGCAATTAAGTGCGTATATGCTCTTCTGTCAAGAAAGTGGACACCTCTAAGTTACACGACCTG
>NZ_JCAPET010000094.1:0-1771 GCF_059735245.1 Gorillibacterium sp. sgz306347 | reverse complement strand
AAGCGCCCGGAAAAGCGCCCGGAAAAGCGCCCGGAAAAGCGCCCGTGTGCTTTTACTCTCGCTTGATGGCTGACACTTGTTGTGATACATTTTTGTTACGAGTAACCGGTGTGAAGCACGCGCCGCTTTGATACGACTTGTTCCTGCGAACATTCGTATCGGAGCGGTTTTTTATTTTTCGACGGGAGGGTAAGGGGATGAGCAGGTTTGATGAAGTGTTTGAGGATTGGATGGCCCGACAGATTACCGATGAAAAAAGCCCCCGAAGGCGGGAGCTTCTGCAAAAGGGGCTGAGCCGCGGGACGATGGATTTTTTGCGGTTGATTTGGTTTCCGGCTGTGGGGAGTCTGGATTTTTTGTACCCCGAATACGAGGTGAGGGATTTCAATAACGGATACCGTTATCTCGACCTTGCGTTCCTGCCTGGCCCTGCCAAGGGCTGCATCGAAATTCAGGATTACCGAAGCCATGCCAGAGATATTGAGGTCAGCCGGTTCAAGGATTTGTGCATGAAGCAATCGCTTTTGGTGCTGGACGACTGGCTTTTCCTCCCCATCGCATACTTGTCTATTCGGGACGACCCGGGGGTATGCAAGCAGTTAGTCCTCTCCTTCGTCGGGAAGTTTCTGTCCGGTGCGGTTCCTTCGGGAGTCAATTGGGCGGAAGCGGAGGCGCTGCGTTATGCGTTTCGGCTGCGACGTCCTTTTGCATCGCTTGACCTGTCTGAGCATCTGATGCTTTCGGATAACCGTACTCGAGTGGTTTTGCGAGGGTTGGTGGAAAAGGGACTGCTGGAGGTGGCGAGCGGGAAGCAGCGTTATCGGACCTATCGGTTGGCAAAGAGTGACTGATGCTAGTCCGGAAGTGGGGGGGAGAGGGGGAGTTTAAAGTAATCAAGGAGTTAGTGGAAAAAAAGGGATCGGTGAGGGGGCGAGAGTTCTGAAAAGGCGGCGTGGAGAGGGGGAAAGGGTTTGTGAGTGATGGGGGTGCGGAGGGATTTGAGGGATGGGGGTGCGGAGGGAGCGGAGATTTGAGGGATGGGGGTGCGGAGGGAGCGGAGATTTGAGGGATGGGGGTGCGGAGGGAGCAGATATTTGAGCGGTGGGAGTGCGGAGGGAGCAGATAGTTGAGGAAGGGGAAAGCAGAGAAGGCGGCATATCGGAGTGGTGGACTGCGGAGGGAGCGTCTTGATGGTGAGCAGGGAAAGCGACGGGCTAAAAAGATGACGGAGAGGCGCATTCTGAAGAATAGTGGAGCGTAGGCCATGCATGCAGCCGGTGCTGTGAGACTAGAGGGGAGACTATAGTGAGGGAAAGGAATCAGGTATTAGAGTGTGGTGAAAGTAAATGCGCAGATGTCGAATAGGTTGGTGTGCGGAACTGACGAGGCGAAGGGGCGAAGGTCGGTGGTGGCTCTAACGGTTGCCACAGAGGCTATTTGGCGGAAAAAGCGACTTTTGGAATTCTAACGGTTGTGAGCGAGCTTATTTACGCGAAAATCGAGGATTTATCGAAAAAAACGGCAAATAAGCTCTGTGGCAACCGTTACATTTTCAAACAGGCCGTTTTGGGCCAAATAAGCCCTGTCACAACCGTTAGAGTTTGGCGCTCCCGGAGAACTCATATTTGCCGGGTGCCGCATCGTCACCCCGCGCGCCGCTGCACCGCTGCGCGCCGCCTCGCGCCGGCCCCGCTCGCGTGCCGCAGCGCCACCTCGCGCCGGCCCCGCCCGCGTGCCGCCGCGCCGCCTCGCGCCGGCCCTGCCCGCGTGC
>NZ_JCAPET010000093.1:0-1827 GCF_059735245.1 Gorillibacterium sp. sgz306347 | reverse complement strand
GCGTAGCCGTATTATTGGCGGTGGTGTCGGCATTCAATACGGGCGGGGTAAGTCCCGCCGGCAGAACTGTTTGGGTGACCGTGGCATCAACGTAATTCGTTGCTCTGACTACAATGGTGTGAGTGCCTTCCAACAGTTTGCCGGCCGGAAAAGTTATTGTCCCCTCAGCGATGGTAAGATCCGATAACAAAACCGGCGTTCCATTAACAGTAATGGAGGTGATTTTCCCCCTCCAGCGCTCATTATCCGAAAATGAAAGCACAATGGCTTGATTCTCCTTGTTTTCTGAAGTATCCGCCGTTAAAGTGGGGGCAGAAGTAAGACTGGCATAACGGAATAGCTTCAACTCATCTTGTTCATTTTTGAAGACAACATACGGAATGGTAAAAGAGGAGGTGTCAACAGCGAGAGAGTAATCCGGAAGCCCCGGGCTGATTTGTCCCGAAGGGATGTTGCCTTGCTGAATCCAACGTCCGAGCTCACTTCCAGAAGACATCGCATACTTTTTAACAATAATTTGATTGGTTCCCGACTCAACAAATGCCAAAAAAGGTTCGGCGTTTTTGGGATCGCCAAACATTGGCCTAGATGCCTGGGAGTCATGAACAGTCAGCACATTATTGTAGGCAGTCCAATTTCCATAAAAGTTACTGACACGAACTTGTCCCTCCAAATCGGTGTAGGCAAGGACCGGTCGATTCGGATATTCAATGTCTAATGGACCGATGGCGGTTTCAGGTACCCCGAACGGAGTCCATTCTCCATTCGCATTATCATAGGAAAGCGCCTGGCTTCCGGTTGGTGTCTCAATTGTTATGTAAGGTTCGTCATAGAAGCTTAAGGCGATGTCATGGCGGTAAGCATCGGCGTCTCCAATGCCGGACGGGCTGCCGATCGGATTCCATTCACTATCCACCATCTTGCTTACGATGGTCTTGTTGTCGAATGCAGAGTCGCTATAGATCACATACAAGCTGCTCGATACATTGGTGTCAGAGCTATATACCTTAATAGCGCTAGCAGAGCCCGTGCTGAAGCCGGGTGCTCCAACCGTCTGCCAGCCTTCCGCCGTAAGTGTTTTTACCGTCAGTTTCCCGTCATTGTTGGAATCGGAATAAGCGGCATAGACGGAGGACCTATTGATGTAAAAAGAAAAATCGCCGACAGCACCGTCCGACACTGTGGAATTCCCGGCTAAAGACCACGACAAGCCGTTTTTGTCCATCCTCATGACGGTAGCCTTATTCCCATTCTCCCGGTCGATGTAAGCCAGATAGAGATAGGGATCGGCGACAAAAAGCTCCAATTGCTCCGGGTTGATGCTAAGCCCGTTTGTCGTAACGGGATACCAGTTTGCCACTGTGGCTGCATTCGCTTTACTTGCTCCGACAATCGGCAGGGAAGTCGCGCCTGCGAAGGTTAGCAAGAATACGAGAAGCAGCAATAAGCCTTTTTTGCGTTTCATGCGTGTGTTCCTCCTTTTATGTAGATCTCTATCATTTTACAATAGCGCTCTGAACAAACTCTGAACAAGGAGAGTGGGCAGTTATGGTATTAATTGAAGATGGAACCTACGGTAGGATAAGAAAAAAAGGCGAGAGAAACCCGGGACGTATCGAGTAACTCCTTAAGAGCAACATGGTAAAAAAAGACGAACCCCTTCCAGCTTAATCGGAAGGGGTTCGTTCGTTGTGGAACAAGGAGCGGAAAATTGCCGCTGTTTATTCAGCGAGCGTTTCGGTTCCGTCTGTGGCTTGCGTGTAGATGTGATCGACGGAAGCCTCCATGATGTCGCCATAAGCCCAATGGGTCGCGGCGACATCCGGC
>NZ_JCAPET010000092.1:0-2032 GCF_059735245.1 Gorillibacterium sp. sgz306347 | reverse complement strand
TGGCCCCCGTAGCGCCGGAAGCGCCGGTGGCGCCCGTAGCGCCGGGAGCACCTGTAGCGCCGGTGGCACCAGTTGCACCTGTAACCCCCATATCGTTTAGCGCCTCAGCACGGACAAATACAACCTCATCAAGAACAACATCCGCAGTTCCGGAAACAAAAGGCTTTTCAAAAAGGTAGGAGGCATATACGGCATTTGCCGGCGCTACAGCGGTCACATCAAAAACACTTTGCCACGAATCGGTGGTACTGGGCAAACTGTTTTGAGGAAAAGTTAACGTTAAAGCGTTGCTAATCAGTGTGTATGAGGCGTCATAAAAACTAACCGTCACGTTTACCTGGTCGCTGATACCAGGACCAACTTTTGCCAAGGAAAAGCCGACCAGGTAACTGGCCCCAGGCTGAACAAAAGTTGTCGATATGAGGGCGGAATATTGCGTTCCAGCTAACACCGCGCTAAAAAAACCGACTTTGGAGACGGCATTGGTTACCGAGACGTTGTAGCCGGACCAATAGGGAGCCAAAACGCCGGTTTCGAAGCTTCCATTGTTGGCCAAGTTTTCAAACTGAATCGTCATCTTTTCTTTCAACTCCTTTCCTCACATTCTATTAATTAAAGTGATCGGTGGTGTGGTCGTTCGCGTAGAAATGACAGTTGATTTTTGATTTTTGTTTTCAAAAAATAGGCCAGCATATGAAAGTCCTTCTCAAGGAGGAAAGGCAGAACCGTAATCCGCGTCAAAGAGAAAACGACCTAGCCGACGAGAATGAGCCATCGACCAGGTCGTTTTGGTTGTTTCCGAATAAAACGTCATAGAGTTGAGGTTATTTTATCAAAGCGGTTTTGATGATTAGGGAGTGAAAGTTATTGTATTCAGGTTTCGGTTAACAGCAATGGCGGATGTGATGTTGGTTGCAGCCGTAAAAATAACTCTTACTTCATAAGTGACGGAAGCAGTAGCAGGAGTGGTAACCACATAAGTGTTGGAAATGGGGAATCGTTGCGTACCTGCTGTTGAAGCATTCCTGCTAACGGTTCGGGTGGTTAACAAAGTACCGGCTCGATATAGCCGTGTTTCTAGGGTGAGCGACCAGTTTGCTGCTGTAACAGCCTCAACCGAAACGGCATAATCGATCTTCACGCGCTGATTTATCGTTTCATTTTGAGAAACCGAAACTACGCTGACTTCGGTACTCACGGGCGGGAAGACCGAAATAGTACCTGCAATGTCATTAGCAGCTAAAGTTGGCAGATTAGCGACTGTGCCGGTGGCACCTGTCGCGCCGGTAGCTCCGGAAGCGCCGGTGGCACCCGTAACACCGGTGGCACCTGTCGCGCCGGTGGCGCCAGTCGCACCCGTGCCGCCAGTCGCACCCGTGCCGCCGGTAGTTCCGGTAGCTCCGGAAGCGCCGGTAACGCCGGTAGTGCCGGTAGCTCCGGTAGCGCCAGTCGCACCCGTGTCGCCCGTAGTGCCGGTAGCGCCGGTAGCGCCGGTAACGCCGGTAGTGCCAGTAGCTCCGGTAGCGCCAGTGACACCGGTGTCGCCGGTAGCTCCGGTTACACCAGTTGCTCCGGTAGCGCCAGTCGCACCCGTGCCGCCCGTAGTGCCGGTAGCGCCGGTTGCTCCAGTAGCGCCAGTCACACCGGTGTCGCCCGTAGCTCCGGTAGCGCCAGTGACACCGGTGTCGCCGGTAGCGCCGGTTACGCCGGTTGCTCCGGTTACGCCGGTAGCTCCAGTAGCGCCAGTAGCGCCAGTAGCGCCAGTCGCACCCGTGCCGCCCGTAGTGCCGGTAGCGCCAGTCGCACCGGTGTCGCCCGTAGCGCCGGTTACGCCGGTTGCTCCGGTAGCGCCAGTCCACCGGTGACGCCAGTCGCACCCGTGCCGCCCGTAGTGCCGGTGACGCCAGTCGCACCCGTGTCGCCCGTAGCGCCAGTTACGCCGGTAGTGCCGGTAGCGCCAGTAGCGCCAGTCACACCGGTGTCGCCCGTAGCGCCGGTAGCGCCAGTCGCACCCGTGCCGCCCGTAGTGCCG
>NZ_JCAPET010000091.1:0-2464 GCF_059735245.1 Gorillibacterium sp. sgz306347 | reverse complement strand
GTAGCGCCAGTCGCACCCGTGCCGCCCGTAGCGCCGGTGCCGCCGGTAGCTCCAGTAGCGCCAGTCGCACCCGTGCCGCCGGTAGCGCCAGTGGTTCCGGTCGCTCCGGTAGCGCCGGTGGTTCCGGTAGCGCCCGTGGTGCCCGTCGCTCCAGTAGCTCCGGTAGCACCGGTAACACCGGTGACTCCAGTAGCTCCGGTCGCTCCGGTTGCCCCGGTGGCTCCCGTAACCCCCGTTGCTACTGCTCTTACAAATACAACTTCGTCTATCGCGACATTTGCGGTACCGATATTGACGGGTTTTTCAATCAAAAGGGAGGCATATACGGCGTTTGATGGTGCGGTTGTTGTGACTTCAAAGATGGTTTGCCAGGCGTCGCTACCGGCTATGCTCGGCAATGAACTGGCCGGGAGGACAGCAGTAAGGGCATTAGAAATCAAAATGTAGCCGCTAGTGTAGTAGTTAACGGTAATGTTTACGGGATCGTTATTTAGTGCTTCGACTTTTGCAATAGACATACTTAATTGATAACTTTCCCCAGGCTGAACAAAAACGGTTTGCAGCAAAGCCGCATATTGAGTTCCATTCAAAAGGGCACTGAAACTTCCCACTTTTGAAACGGCGTTCGTAATGCTTGCATTAAACCCAGCCCATGGAATGAGGGAGCCCGTCTCAAAGCTTCCGTTTGAGATCAGGTTAGTGAAAGAAACCGTCATGCCAAGTCCCACTCCTTTCTGAAATATTGTATTTTGTCCTCCGATAGATTGCGTGAACAAACCATCCAGACTTATAAAAATGGGTGGTGTTTAAATTAATTAGCTAGATTTCTGTTATTACAAGCTCCGAAGTTTTTTAACGATAATTTGACCACTGTTTCCGGCGGCAAGTGTAATTCCCAATCCAGAGACAGTTACGGTCAAATCCCCAGTCGTTTGTGCAGCAAAAACAGTGGTGGCTATTAAGTTTGTACTGATGACGGAAGTTACCGTATTAGCAGCTGGGTTCGGGGATGCGGTGCCGGAGTAAGTGATACTAATTGTAGCGGCGATGGAAAGAGTGGTGATTAGACTTACGTTAACCTCGTAATACCCGGTTTCATTTATTGAAAAGGTAGTGGCCGAAGCTCGTGTAATCGCAGATCCGTATTGTACGCCTGTAGTGCCAAACGGGACGTTTCCGCCAGCGGAAACGACTGCTGTTCCACTATTTAGCGCACTGAGCGTGGAAGGAATACCTTGTTCAGCTGTGCTTCCAGTAGCTCCAGTCGCACCGGTGGCGCCTGTAGCACCTGTTAATCCAGTAGCTCCGGTATCTCCCGATGCACCTGTTGCACCAGCCGGTCCAGTGGCACCAACGTCGCCGGTTGCGCCCGTAGCACCTGTCGGTCCGGTGGCGCCTGTAGCACCCGTTACTCCAGTAGCTCCAGTAACGCCCGTCGTACCGGTTGTTCCTGTAGCGCCGATGTCACCCGTGGTGCCCGTGGCGCCAGTTGCGCCGATTGGTCCTGTAGCACCGACATCACCCGTCGCCCCGGTCGGTCCCGTGGCACCGACGTCGCCCGTAGCGCCAGTCGTGCCGGTTGGCCCAGAAGCGCCGACATCACCAGTCGGTCCAGTTGCACCGACGTCGCCCGTAGCTCCAGTAGTACCTGTCGGCCCAGTAGCGCCGACGTCACCTGTCGCGCCAGTGGCACCAACGTCGCCCGTAGCTCCAGTAGTACCTGTCGGCCCAGTAGCGCCGACGTCACCAGTCGGTCCAGTTGCACCGACGTCGCCCGTAGCGCCAGTCGTGCCGGTTGGCCCAGTAGCGCCGACATCACCAGTCGGTCCAGTTGCACCGACGTCGCCCGTAGCTCCAGTAGTACCTGTCGGCCCAGTAGCGCCGACGTCACCTGTCGCGCCAGTGGCGCCAATGTCACCCGTGACGCCAGTTGCGCCGGTCGGTCCCGTGGCACCAACGTCGCCCGCCGCGCCAGTCGTACCGGTTGTTCCTGTGGCACCGACGTCGCCCGTGGCGCCAGTTGCGCCGGTTGTTCCAGTAGCACCAACGTCGCCCGTCGCGCCCGTTACACCGGTCGGTCCCGTGGCACCAACATCACCCGTAGCACCAGTTGCGCCGGTCGGTCCCGTGGCACCAACATCGCCCGTGGCACCAGTTGCGCCGGTCGGTCCCGTGGCACCAACGTCGCCCGTGGCGCCCGTTACACCGGTCGGTCCCGTGGCACCAACGTCGCCCGTGGTGCCCGTTGCGCCAATCGGTCCTGTAGCACCGACATCGCCCGTAGCGCCAGTCGTGCCGGTTGGCCCAGTAGCGCCGACGTCACCTGTCGTTCCAGTTGAGCCTGCCGGTCCCGTGGGTCCGACATCACCTGTCGCACCAGATGCACCGGTCGTTCCTGTGGCACCGACGTCGCCAGTCGCACCGGTCGTTCCCGTGGCACCAACATCACCCGTAGCACCAGTCG
>NZ_JCAPET010000090.1:0-3027 GCF_059735245.1 Gorillibacterium sp. sgz306347 | reverse complement strand
GCTTTGTGGTCTGTTCCAGAAACCTGCTTTTGGGACACCCTCTTTCGTGTAACCGTTAGCTCGACGCGCTCGCATATTTCTTCAAGGCTCTTCGGAAGAACAAGCTGGAGGCGGCAAATAGAACCGCTCCCAGGACGAAGCCCCCGATTAAATGAAACGCGCTGATTCGCCCCGCCAGCGTTTCCGCCGGCACGGAGACGATGAAAAAAAGCGGGAGCACCCAGGTGAGGAACAGCCGGATCGGCTTCTGGTACACATTGATCGGGAATCGCCCCATCTGAATAATGCTGTCGAAAATCATCAGCATGGGGCTGCCCGCATACCAGAATGCCACCGAGCTTAAAAACAGCAGCAGGGAGTACAAAATCAGCAAAGCGCTGCCTGCGGACACGACGGTCAGGAGACCGGACAAGAGGCTGAGCCCGGCCCCCTGCCCCATTTGCAAAAGCCCCATCCCCATAACCGCCAGTCCCACCGCCACGTCAATTACGTTCAGGGGCGACCAATAGCGGGTGCTGACATAAAACTGGGTCGGAAGAGGCTTGATCAAGGTAAGGTCGAACTTGCCGGTCCACAGCTCCCCGTCCATTCCGGAGAGCGAATTCAGGCTGGGCCCAATAAAGAGGTTTTTTACCGCCAGAATAAAAAAGTACACGCCCGTAAGCGCCAGCGTATCGGCAAAGGTCCATCCGTTGACGGAGTTTGTATTGGAGAACAGGATGGCAATTCCGCCGATCGTACCGGTCAGGTTCACGGCCGTATACAGCAGCTTGATCAGAAAGTCGCTGCGAAACGACGCATCCTTTACTAACGCCGTTGTGAAGAACAGCCGCAGCAGCCGCAAGTATCGGAGCATTCGTCAGCCTCCTACCGCCATGTAATTGCGTACGCCGTTTTTCCAGACCCACCGGTTTGCTCCTACAATCACCGCCGCCCACCCGAATTGAACAATCAAGCCGAATAGCAGCTCCGGCTGGCTCAGCTTTCCCAGAAGAACCTCAATCGGAAAACTGATCATGTAGCGAAACGGCAAAAACTCGGCTATCCGCTGCAGGGTACCCGGAAGCAAGGAAGACGGGGCAACCTGTCCGGCGAGTAAAAAGACCAGCGTATCGTTGACGGCTAACAGCGAGTTTACTTTATTGGTGTAAAAAGCGAGCAAGGACAGCGTATAAGCCAGCATAAGCCGAATGACTTGCGCCATAACAATGATGTACAGGACCAACAGTGCTTCAAGTCCCGATAAAGCGAAGCGGAAATGAAAAAAGAGGCTGAGCAGCAAGGCGATGACCAGAACAAACGGCATGCAGACGATTTTCACCGCCAGGTCGGAAGCGACCACTTCGTAAAAGGGCGAGATCGGCCTCAGCAGCGTGACCGACATGCGCCCTCCTGTGATCTGCTCGCCTACCGTCCAATGCGAAGTGGGATACGTCAGCTGATTGATGAGGATCAGCAGGATGTAATAAACGACAAAATCATTCCGGCTGTACCCGGCGATTCCTCCGTCCCCTGCTGCGGATACCCAGACCAGCATGTAGATCAAGGGGCCGATCATCCAGCCCACTGCCAGCGTCCAGAAGAAGCCTTTTGCCGCCATATACCCGAACATGGTCTTGCGAATGAGGGCAAGCCCGCCGCGAAGGTTCATGCCGTCCAGCCCTCCCGGTACACTTCGTCGATTACCGAGTCGATGGGCGCGTCCTGAATGGTTAAATCCCCGATCGCATGCCGGTGGAACAGCACGGAAACAAACTCCGGCGCCGCGCGTTTGCTCACCTTGATCGTGGCCTCGTTCCCCGTCTGCTCGACGGACTGAATGACTTCGCTGAATTCTTCCTGCAGCCGCAGCAGAATGTCCGCTACATCGCCCTGCAAAAAGCTGACCTTCAGGAGCCGGTAATCCGCGATCCGGTCGCTCAGCTTGTCCAGCGCCCCGTCGTAAACCAGGGTTCCTTTGTTGATCAGCACTACCCTTTTGCACAGGGAAGCGATGTCCTCCATGTAATGGCTGGTTAACAGAACCGTCGTTTCGTACCGGCGGTTGTAGTCGCGGATGAAATCCCGGAGCCGCAGCTGCATGGTCACGTCCAATCCCAGCGTAGGTTCGTCCAGAAACAATACCTTCGGCTGATGCAGCAGAGCGGCGGTCAGCTCGCATTTCGCCCGCTCCCCGAGGGACAGATTGCGGGCCTGGTTGTTCAGAAGCCGTCCGATGTCCAGCAGCTCCGTCAATTCGTCCAGCCTGCGTTTGAAGTCCCCGTTCGATACCCCATAAATCTCCTTCATAACATAAAAGGAATCCGCCACGGTAATATCCCAGGTCAGCGTTGATTTGTTTCCCATCACCATACTGATTTGCCGAAGGAAGCCCGGCTTGCGTTCCCACGGCTTAAAGCCCAAGACGGATACCTCGCCCGAGGTCGGGTAAAGAATGCCCGACAGCATTTTCAGAGTAGTGGTTTTTCCCGCGCCGTTGGGGCCGATGAATCCGACCATTTCGCCCGGATTGATCCGGAGGTGAAGGCTTTTTACCGCCTCCACCTGATTGTACTGCACTTTTATCAGGCTTTTGAGGGCGGACGCCAGCCCTTCTTTCCGTACCGGAATGCGATAAATTTTTGTGAGATTTTCCATCCAAATCCCTTGGTCCATGAACTTCCCCCAATCTTTATTCCGCATCGCCATTTCCTTCAGTAAACATTCCCGCCGCGCACCAGTAACGCCTTTTCCTCTCCGTTT
This sequence comes from Gorillibacterium sp. sgz306347, assembly GCF_059735245.1. Taxonomy (NCBI): domain Bacteria; kingdom Bacillati; phylum Bacillota; class Bacilli; order Caryophanales; family Paenibacillaceae; genus Gorillibacterium; species Gorillibacterium sp. sgz306347. The sequence continues at coordinate 285 of NZ_JCAPET010000090.1, read as the reverse complement.
CTTGGGAACGCTGTCCGTCTCTCATTCTAGTATGTAACATTAATAGTATACGTATGGTATTTTCTGTATTCAATAGTTAGTTTTCTTATTCACAAACACAAAGCTCTCGTTATTTTCTTGATCCGTCCCCCAGCTTCCCCCCGATCCACTTTCCTGCATTCACGCATTTAACATTTGTTCCTTGGCCTCATTCACTCCTCCGGGACTCGGCCCGCGTTGGGCCAACACCAGGGTACTGGTACTTCGCTCTGTTCCTTTCCCGTACAAAACAAAAGAACCTGCGCA
>NZ_JCAPET010000009.1:0-126964 GCF_059735245.1 Gorillibacterium sp. sgz306347 | reverse complement strand
TATCCTCTTACAGGCACCATGTAAGTTTTTTTGCAAGTCTACTGCAAAAACCGTTCTTTTTTTGCGCTAACGGTTGCCACAGAGGCTATTTCGGTAAAAACGCGCCAAACCCCGGCAAAAAAACACTAATAAGCCCTGTGGCAACCGTTAGATTTTAAAAAAGGCCCTTTTGGCCCAAATAGCCGCTGTGGCAACCGTTAGAATTTAGTCCGCTGCAAAAACGGTTCGTCGCCATCCCCCAAACCTTATTTTGATCATCTCTTCTTCTAAACTCCCCCATTCGCGAGCTCTCAAGTGGGTGTTCGTGACCAGGTTAGACCGTTATCAGAAAAGGCGTTTCCCGCATTTTGCTGTCCCCCGTCCATGGCCCGCCCATAGCCCATGCCCCGCCCATGCCCCCCCCCGCCCCTCGCCTCCTCCCGCCCCCCGTTCCGGGCCTTTGCCGTCATTGGCGGTTCCCTCTTTTCATATACATGGAGGAAGACGAACGCGCTGGGAGGGAACGCCTTGAACCCGCACGAATGGACCGCCCTGGAGAAGGCCATTGAGGAAATCACCGAGATCGCCCGGGGCTTCGGCCTTGATTTTTATCCGATGCGCTACGAGATTTGCCCCGCCGACATCATCTACACCTTCGGGGCTTACGGCATGCCCACCCGCTTCAGCCACTGGAGCTTCGGGAAGTCCTTTCACAAAATGAAAACGCAGTACGACTTCGGACTCAGCAAAATTTACGAGCTGGTGATCAACTCCAATCCCTGTTACGCCTTCCTGCTGGACGGGAACTCGCTGATCCAGAACAAGCTGATCGTGGCGCATGTGCTGGCTCATTGCGATTTTTTCAAGAACAACGTCCGCTTCTCGAAGACCAACCGCGACATGGTCGAAAGCATGTCCGCCACGGCCGAGCGCATCCGCCGGTATGAGATCGAGCACGGCGCGCATCGCGTTGAGCAGTTCCTGGATGCGGTGCTGGCGATTCAGGAGCACGTGGACCCGGACCTCGTCCGGCCTTACCGGCCCGACCGGTACCCCGAGGACGACGATCCGGCGGCGGCGGATGGAGGACGGAACACGCGCAAAACCGGCTACGAGGATTTGTGGGAGCTGGAGCTGGAGGACCGGGACGCAGACCTGGAAGCTTACCGGAAAAACCGGCAGCGCAAGTTCCCCCCCAAGCCGGAAAAAGACCTGCTCTGGTTCATTCAGCAGTACGCGCCGGAGCTGGAGCCGTGGCAGCGGGATATTTTGACCATGCTGCGCGACGAGATGCTTTATTTCTGGCCTCAAATGGAGACGAAGATCATGAATGAGGGCTGGGCGTCCTACTGGCACATCCGGATTTTGCGGGAGCTGGACCTGACGCCGGAAGAAACGATTGAATTTTCCAAGCTGAACTCATCCGTCGTCTGCCCCTCCAAAAACAGCCTCAACCCCTACTACCTGGGCTACAAAATCCTGGAGGACATCGAAAAACGCTGGGACCATCCGACGGAGGAGGACCAGGCCAAATACGGACGGAATCCGGGAAAAGGGCGGGAAAAGCTGTTCGAGGTGCGCGAATTCGATTCGGATGTATCCTTCATCCGCAGCTACCTGACCCGCAAGCTTGTGGAGGACCTCGACCTCTACGTGTTTGAAAAACGGGGCGCGGACTGGAAAATCACCGACAAAGCCTGGGAAAACGTCCGCGACCAGCTCGTTTATTCCCGCGTAAACGGCGGCTTTCCTTATTTGACAGTGGAAAACGGAGACTTCGGCAAAAACGGGGAGCTGTACCTGAAGCACGGCTACGAAGGCATGGAGCTGGACCTGAAATACGTAGAAAAAACACTGCCTTACGTGCATCGCCTTTGGGGGAAGCCGGTCCATCTGGAGACGGTCATCGAGGACAAAACGGTGCTGTTCAGCTATGACGGCACGAAGCAGCAGCGGCAGTTTTTGTAAGCAAGGGTGGCCGGGTACTAGAAAATAGAGTAAAATATAGGAACATCATCCGATGGCTTGACGAGCTTCCGCTTTCCCCTCACGCGGCGCAGACGGAGGATTGCCGTCCAAATCGCGGGCGGTCCTTTCCAAGCGGGGAAGCCAGTGGGCCGGGGCGCAAACGGATCTCGTTTTTTCGGACGGGGAGGTGGTTCCTTTTGAACAAAAGAAAAGGGTTGTTGCTCGGCGCGGCGGCAGCTCTTCTGGTAACCGGTTCTTCCGTTTACGCCGGGTCGGAGAAAACAAGGGACGAGATTCGTACGGGATTTGACCGCATCGCGGCTTCGCTCGGCGTTCAGGAACAACGGACAAAAGCCCTCGGGACCGACGTGCTGGTCGAGGGTGACGGGTTTCAGATCACCGGCAGCGCGTTCCGCTTTTATCAAAAAAATATAGAATTGACGCGGTCGCTGCCGGGCGGCGAGCAGGTGAAGGGTCCCGGCGATGATACGCTGCTCAAGCTGATGATCCTGGAAGCGCTGGCAGTTCGGGAGGCGGAAAAGCTGGGGCTCGCCGTCACCGAAGCCGAACTGGATTCCAGCATCAAGGGGGAACGGAAAGCGCTCGAATTGGCGGCGGACGATAGGGAGAACGAGACGGCAAAAGCTCTGCTGGAAAACCGCATACGCATCACCGGTTTGACGCCCGACGAATTCTGGAGCAACGCCGAAACACGGCAACTGTACCGGAACGCCATCCTCATGTCCAAACTGCTGAAGCACTTGAACGAAACGGGCGCTTTGGACCGGAGCGGCGATTATCAAAGCTATCTCGACGGGCTCCTGGCAAAGGAAGAAGAACATTACACCATTAATCAGTCGGTGCTTGAAGCGACCACAAATTAACGCAAGGGGACGGTTTCTACGGCATGCGGTTGTTCCGCTGCCAGAACCGTCCCTTTGTTTTGTGCCCGTAAGCGAGGTCCGCCTTTTGCTGGGCGGCCAAGCTGGCGCGACTGTCGGGCCGGCTTCCTCCGGCAATCACTGTAGTGGAGATTGTCTGACTCCAAAGTGAGGAAAAAACATATGTCGGATGACCGTCATCATACAGCGAAACACTGCGCACGGTGCTCTAACGGTTGCCACAGCGGCTATTTGCCCAAAAAAGAGGGGATAAAATTTGTAACGGTTGCCACGGAGCTTATTTGCGTTTTTTCACCTGATTCCGCCCGTTTTTTTCGATATAAGCCCTGTGGCAACCGTTAGAATTTTGAAAAGGCCTTTTTGACCCAAATAAGCCCTATGGCAACCGTTAGAATTTGAAATGGGTTTTTTGGCGCGAATCAGTCCCGTGGCAATCGTTTCAAAACCTAAAGGGACTACAAGATAGAGGCTGCGAGCCGCTCCCCGTAGGGGATTTGCAAATGGTAAGCAAGAGTGGGCGTAGGCGGGGGTAGGCATCAGCTCCTTTAGCTGTGTTTCCGCCTGCCGCCGGACACGCATGCCGCCGCGGGCCCCGGCGTGGCACGGCTGGGCCGGCCGCCGCCGGGCACGCCGGGGCGTCGCAGGACGCGCCATGCCGCCGCGGGCCCCACCGGCCGCCGCCCGGCGGAGGCCGCGTCTGTCCGCCGGGCCGCTGCGGCGAAACGGGCAGCCGGCTAGTCCGCCGGATAAATCAGCGAGACCCGCCGGTCGTTCAGGAAGGCGACCCATTCTTCGGACGGCCTGCGGTCTGTGACCAGGTAGTCGATTTGGTCGAAGCCGAACAGACGCACGAACGCCGTGCGGTCGAACTTGGAGTGGTCCGCAAGCAGCAGCACTTTGTTGGCCTGCTGCCGCATGCGGAGCTTCAGCTCGCTTTCCGCCTCGTTCGAGTCGCTGATGCCGCCCGTCATTGACAGCGCCTTGCAGCTGATAAGCGCGGCATCGACAAAATACTTCCGGATCACCTGCTCCGCATTCGGCCCGACGAACGAGCTGCTTCCCGGCTCCAGCGTGCCGCCAGTGGAGATCAGCTTCTGGCCCGCGTGCTGGTATTCGCTCAAAACCGCAAGCGAATTGGTGATCACGGTCAGCCGTTCCTTCGCTTCCACTAGCTTGCGCAGCGCTTCAAATGCGGTGGTGCTGGCGTCCGCCATCAGCGTGTCGCCGTCGCTGACCAGCTCAAGCGCGGCCTCCGCGATGTTTTGTTTTTCCGTCCGGTTGACGTCATGCCGGTCCGCATAAGACGGGTCGTCGTTGGTATGGACGCTCAGGACCGCCCCGCCGTAGTTTTTTTGGGCCAGCCCCTCTTTTTCCAGCTTGTCCAGGTCGCGCCGGATCGTTTCCTCGGACACGCCGTACTCGGCAGCCAGATCGGACACCAGCACCTTCTTGTTTTTATAAAGCTGGTGGAGGATCAAATCGCGCCGTTCGAAGGCCTTCATCTCCGCTTTCCCGCCTTCCGCTATCGTTTCTCTGCCGCCAGCGCGGCTCTCGTCCCTCTAGTCTACTACATGTCTCCCCGGGGAAAAAGAGGAATCCAACTAAAAAACCACACTATCCAGATCAAATCCCACAAGAATCAACTATTTTTATAATAATTCTCGTTGTTTTTTGTTGACTGCTCTCTCAATCCCTTCTATGATTAGTTCAGAAACCAAACAAACCTCGGCATGACAGCGCTTACTACATTCCAGTTTAAGGAGGAACGGCAGTGGCAATACATTATCCGAAAATCGGCATCCGTCCCACGATCGACGGCAGAAGACGAGGGGTGCGGGAGTCCCTGGAAACGCAAACGATGGGCATGGCGGAGCGGGTGGCCTCTTTTCTTGAGCGAGCGCTTTTTTACCCGGACGGCACCCCCGTCCGCTGCGTCATCGCCGATACGACCATCGGCGGCGTGAAGGAAGCCTCTGCGGCGCGCGACAAATTTGCCCGCGAAGGCGTGGGACTGACCGTTACGGTAACGCCCTGCTGGTGCTACGGCACCGAGACGATGGACATGGACGCCGCCGTCCCGCATGCCGTATGGGGCTTTAACGGCACCGAGCGCCCCGGAGCGGTCTACCTGGCGGCGGTTCTCTCCGCCTATGCGCAAAAGGGCATTCCGGCCTTCGGCATTTACGGGGAAGACGTACAGGATTCGGGCAGCGAGACCATCCCAGCCGACGTCCAAAGCAAGCTGCTGCAGTTTGCGCGCGCCGGCCTTGCCGTCGCGCAGATGCGCGGAAAGGCTTACCTGTCCATGGGCTCCGTGTCGATGGGCATCGCGGGTTCGATCGTGAACGACGCTTTTTTTCAGGACTACCTGGGCATGCGTTCCGAATACGTCGACATGACGGAATTCGTACGGCGCTTTGACGAAGAGCTTTACGACCGCGAGGAGTTCGAGCGGGCTCTTGCCTGGTCGAAGGAGCATTGCCGGATCGGAGCGGACAACAACCCGGAAGCGCTCCGCGCAAGCGACGAGGACAAAGAGCGGCAGTGGGAGACCTGCGTCAAAATGGCGCTGATCGGGCGGGACCTGATGGCCGGCAATCCGAAGCTGGCGGAGCTTGGCTTTGAAGAAGAAGCCTGCGGCCACCATGCCATCGCCGGCGGGTTCCAGGGCCAGCGGCAGTGGACCGACCATTTTCCGAACGGGGACTTCATGGAGACCATCCTCAACTCGTCGTTCGACTGGAACGGGCGGCGCGCGCCTTATATACTCGCCACCGAGAACGACAGCCTGAACGGAGCCACGATGCTTTTCCAATACCTTCTGACCAATACCGCGCAAATTTTTGCCGACGTCCGCACCTACTGGAGCCCCGCCGCCGTGGAACGCGTAACGGGCTACAAGCTGGAGGGCGAAGCCGCCGGCGGCCTGCTCCACCTGATCAACTCCGGCTCCGCCGCCCTGGACGGAACGGGCCGTCAAGCGAAGGACGGCAAGCCCGCGATCAAGCCATTCTGGGAAATCACCGACGAGGAAGCGGAAGCCTGCCTCAAAGAAACGCAGTTCCGCCCGGCATCGGTGGAATACTTCCGCGGCGGCGGCTTCTCCACCGACTATCTAACCAGAGGCGGCATGCCGGTCACGATGGCCCGCCTGAATCTGGTCAAGGGACTCGGTCCGGTGCTCCAGCTCACCGAGGGCTGGACAGTCGACCTGCCGGAAGCCGTGCACGACGCGCTGGACAAACGCACCGATCCGACCTGGCCGACGACCTGGTTCGCTCCCCGTCTCACCGGACGCGGCGCCTTCCGGACGGTATACGATGTTATGGACAACTGGGGCGCAAACCACGGAGCGATCAGCTTCGGGCACATCGGCGCCGATCTGATCACGCTCGCCTCCATGCTCCGCATCCCGGTCAGCATGCACAACGTGGAGGAAACGAGAATTTTCCGGCCCCGCGTCTGGTCGATGTTCGGAACCGACCAGCCCGAGGCGGCGGACTTCCGGGCGTGCCAAACCTTCGGTCCCCTGTATTGATTCTTCCGCGAAAAGGAGCCGCCAAATGAACCACGCAACCAAATCGATGCTGGCCGTCGACCTGGGCGCCAGCTCCGGAAGAGTCGTGCTCGGCGTATACGACGGCGATTCGCTGGCCGTATCGGAGGTATACCGGTTTGCCAACACGCCCGTTCAGGTGCAGGGGCATCTGCATTGGGACGTGCTGAAGCTGTTCCATGAAGTCAAACAGGGCATCCGGCTGGCATTTCGCGAAGGCGTTTCGCCCGTCAGCCTCAGCGTTGACAGCTGGGGCGTCGACTACGGTTTTCTTGACGGGGACGGCCGCCTGCTCCTCGCGCCCTGCCATTACCGCGACCACCGAACAGCCGCGTACACGGCCCGGCTGGAAGCGCTGCTGCCGCCCGAGGAACAGTTCCGGCTCACCGGCAACCAGCCGGACCCGATCAACACCGTGTACCAGCTTTACGCCGACTGGTGCTCTATCCCTTGGCTCAAGGACGCGGCGGCGACCGTCGTTCACATGCCCGACCTGTTCCATTACTGGCTGAGCGGTGTCGCGGCCGCCGAGCAGACGATCTTCAGCACAAGCGGCCTGCAAGCGGCCGGAACCGGCGTCCCGGCCGCCCCGGTGCTCAACCGGCTCGGCATTCCGGCCCGCCTCTTCCCCCGGCCCGTAAAACCGGGCACGCTTCTCGGCCCTGTTCTTCCCCGGGTCCGGGAAGAACTCGGCATCGGGCCGATGCAGGTTATCGCCGGGGCTTCCCATGACACCGCGTCGGCGGTCGCCTCCATCCCCTTTGCTCCGGACAGCCGGGCGGCGTTTATCAGCTGCGGCACCTGGTCGCTGGTCGGGATGGAAACCGCCGCTCCGCTGCTGACGGAGGAATGCCGCCGGCTCGGCTTCACGAACGAAAGCGGGTTCCGCGGGACCAACCTGCTGCTGAAGAACATGACCGGGCTCTGGATTTTGCAGGAGTGCAGGCGCTGGTGGGCCGAAAACGGGGAAAGCTGCAGCTTTGCGGAAATGACGGAGTGGGCGGAGGCGGCCGAAGGCCCGTTCCCGCAGCTCGACACGGACGACCCGCTGTTCGCCGCACCCGGCAACATGCCGGAGCGGATCCGCGCCTACTGCGTCCGCACCGGCCAAGAGCCGCCCGCGAGCAAAGGTGCGCTGGCGCGCGCCGTCATCGAAAGCCTCGCGCTTGGCTACAGCCGGACGATCCGTGAGCTGGAGAGCCTGACCGGCAAGCCGTTCGACACGGTTCACATGGTCGGCGGCGGCATCCAGAACCGGCTGCTCTGCCGGCTTACGGCCGCCGCTTGCGGGAAGCCGGTTGCCGCCGGGCCGCTCGAAGCAAGCGCCGCCGGCAATCTGCTGATCCAATTGATCGCGCTCGGAGAGCTCGATCTGCCCTCCGCCAAGAAGCTTGCGGCGCGTTTGGGCGATTCGGTCCGCTACGAGCCTTCGGAAGCGGCCCCCCTACAATAGCAAACCCGCGCCGCCGAAGGGCGGCGGCATCAAGCACAAGAGAGGAGCCATCGACAATGGAAAACCGGGAGCAAGAGCTGCGCCGCCTGATTTGCGAAATCGGCAAAAACCTGTTTACGAAAAACTTTGTCGCGGCCAACGACGGAAACATTTCCGCCCGGCTGTCCGAAAACGAGGTGCTGGCCACGCCGACCGGCGTAAGCAAGGGCTATCTGGAGCCCGGCATGCTGGTGAAGGTCAACCTTCAGGGGGATATTCTGGAGGCCAAGGAAGGAGTAAAGCCTTCCACCGAGGTAAAAATGCACCTGCGGGTTTACCGGGAATGCCCGGACATGAACGGCGTCGTCCACGCGCATCCCCCGTTCGCAACCGCGTTCGCCATCAAAGGCGAGCCGCTGGACAAAATGCTGATGCCGGAATCCGTCATCGCCATGGGAGAGATCCCGATCGCCAAGTACGGCACCCCTTCCACCGAGGAGGTGCCGGATTCGCTGGCGCCGTTCTTCGGCAAGAAAAGCGCCGTTCTGCTGGAAAGCCACGGGGCGATCACCTGGGGCAAGGACGTAATGGCCGCTTATCTGAACATGGAGCGGCTGGAGTTTACCGCCAAGCTGACCTTCCTGACCCGTCTGATCGACGGCGAAAGGGAGCTGCCTCCGAACCGGATCGAAGAACTCGTGGCGCTCCGGTCCTTTTACGGCATGTAAGGAGGCCAAAGCCATGCTGAAGAAAATCCCCAAGCTGCTGTCTCCGGAACTCGTCCGCATTCTGATGGAAATGGGCCACGGGGACGAGCTTGTGCTGGCCGACGCCCATTTTCCCGGCCATTCCCTTCATTCCCGCGTTATCCGCTATGACGGAATCGGCATCCCTTCTCTGCTTGACGCCATTCTGGAGCTGATGCCGCTTGACCATTACGTGCCCCATCAGACCGCTCTGATGTCCGTTGTGGCAGGCGATTCGACCTCGCCCGTGATCTGGGCCGTTTACAAAGAGATCCTCGCCAAGCATGACAGTCACGCTTCCGTGGAGTTCGAGGAGCGGTTTGCTTTCTACGAGCGAGCCAAACGCAGCTACGCCATTGTAGTGACTGGAGAGGAAGCGCTGTACGGGAATATTTTGATCAAGAAAGGCGTTTTGCCAACCGAATAAGCGTTTGGCCTTGGTGAACGAAAAGCCTCTCTCCCTCCGGAGAGGGGCTTTTTGCATGGCTGGGCATTTCTTCCGCCACCGTTATTCGCCGGCCGCCGGACGGGGTAAATATGGAAGTATGGCGATTCCAGCAAATAAAGGAGATGAAGGGAAGCGTATGTTCAAACGGCTTGATGAAATCTTAATTGAAATCCCCGAAGTCGAAAAAGCGGACCCGAACGCGGCCGCGGCCCTGCAAGAGCTCCTGGGAGGCAAGTACGGCGAAATGTCAACGCTGAACAACTACCTCTACCAATCCTTTAATTTTCGCGGAAAAACCAAGCTGAAGCCCTTTTACGACCTGGTGACCAGCATCACGGCCGAGGAGCTGGGCCATGTGGAGCTGGTGGCCCACGGAGTGAATAAATGCTACCTGGGCGCCACCAAGCCGGCGGCGCCCGACGAAGGCCCGCTGAATCCGCTCAAGGACGCCCGGCTCAGCTATCACTACCTGGCCGGCGCGCAATCGTCGCTGCCGGTCGATTCGATGGGACGTCCCTGGACGGGCGATTATGTCTTTAACAGCGGCAACCTGATCCTCGACCTGCTGCACAATTTCTTCCTTGAATGCGGAGCCCGGACGCATAAAATGAAGGTGTACGAAACAACCGACCACCCGGCGGCCCGCGAGGTGTGCGGCTTCCTGCTCGTGCGCGGGGGCGTCCATGTCGTCGCCTACGCCAAAGCGCTGGAGATGGCGACCGGCGTCGACGTAACCAAGCTGGTCCCGATTCCTTCGCTCAGCAACAAAGCGTTTACCGAAGCGCGAAAGTACGAGGAAAAAGGCGTCCATACCAAGCTGTATACGTACAGCGACCTCGATTTCAGCGACATCGCGCAGATCTGGAAGGGCACGCATCCGGAGGACGGACTGCCGCTGGAAGTGATTCAGGGCGCGCCCAAAGGGGTACCCATTCCCGAGGCTCCGACAGCCGAGGAAGAATTTGCGCCGGGCATCTCCCACGAGGACTTCCTTGAGATCGCCAAGCGGCTGCAAAACGCCGCCAACATTCGCTAACCCGCTTTGCTTGCAGGACCGCGTCAGACGAGCAGATAATAAAAGCCCGTTCTCCCTGGCACAGGAGAACGGGCTTTGCTGCGTGCAGCATAATTCCGCAAATCAGACCAGAAATGCATCCACCTCGGCGGCCGCCGGCATTCCGTTCTGCGCGCCAAACCGGGTGACGGACAATGCCGACGCGGCGATTGCATATTCAAGGGCGGGCTGGACATCCAGACCCCGGGCCAGCGAAACGGCGAATGCGGCGTTAAAACAGTCGCCGGCGCCTACCGTATCCACAACTTCGACCTTGCGCCCCGGCACGCTGAACCGGTTCCCTAACCGGTCCAGATAGGCTGCGCCGCCGGCGCCCAGCGTGACCAAAACCGAATGCACGCCTTTGCCAAGCAGAAGCTCCATCGCTTCGTTCCGCTTGCCTTCGTCTTCGAGCAGCTCCTGCTCGTCTACACCGGCATACACGGCCAGCTCGCTTCGGTTCGGCGTCAGGCAGGTGACGAGCGGAAACAGCCCGTCGGGCAGCGGCGCGGCCGGCGCGGGATTCAAAACAACGCGGACTCCCGCTTTGTAGGCGATCTCCGCCGCAGCGAACACCGCATCCGCCGGCACCTCCAGCTGCAGCAGCAAAATGTCCGCCCGGGTAATCGCCTCCCGTCTCGCTTCCACGGTTTCCGGCGACACGGTGCCGTTTGCGCCCGGCACGACAATGATCCGGTTGTCCCGGTCATGCACCCAAATGGAGGCGACGCCGGTGCTGACGTCCTCTCTCCGTTCGACCTCGCTCTGTACGCCGTATCGCTCCATCGCCTGCAGCAGCCGGTCTCCGAACATGTCGTTCCCCACCGCGCCGATCAGCGTCGTATCCGCGCCCAGCCGGGCGGCCGCCACCGCCTGGTTGGCTCCTTTTCCTCCCGGAAGAGAATGAAAGCCCTGCCCGGACACCGTTTCGCCCTGCGCCGGAACAAGAGCCGTATCGACGACCAGATCCATGTTTAAACTTCCCACCACCGCGATCCGGGGCGCTTCCTGTTTGGCCATATTTTCTTCCACCTTTCTTTTTGCATGAGACCGTGCTGCAGCTGCTCGTTCCAAGTGGGAGTCCGGCATTCCGGCATCCGCGTAAACGCTTTCCCGTTTTCCCTGATTCTATCATCGCCACAGAAAGAAGACAATGCGCTCCAATCCGGGATTTACGGCCCAAGACGGGGAGCGGCGGCAAATATGGCGAAGCTCCGTCATTTTCACACGCCGGCTGACAATGCAAAAATAAGTATGGTATGGTAGAAAAAAACGGCGAGGTGGTCACGATGAACATCCGACTGCATTTGTTTGCCGGGCTTGCCGAAGCGGCGGGCGGCGCCTCGGTTGAGCTCCGGTTTGCGGAGGAGCGGGTAACCGTCAAAGAGCTGAAGGAACGCTTTGCGGAGCGCCATCCGGCCTCCGCTCCGGCCATCCGGAGCGCGCTCACGGCGGTTAACCGAGCATACGCTCCGGATGACCGTCTCCTCGCGGAAGGCGACGAAGTCGCCCTGATCCCGCCTTTGTCGGGCGGCTAAGGCGCTCCGTGCGGGCGGCTGCCGGTCTTGCCCGCAGCCGTTTGACAAGCGGGACAACGCGGCACGCCGTCCAGCGAGACGGAGTACGGTTCAAACGTCAGCGTATCGATACGCGTCAGGACGCCGACCTGCGGCTTCCCGATGCCGGTAATCCATTTGACCGCCTCCAGCGCCGCCATGCAGCCCGCCATGCCGGACACCGCTCCAAGCACGGGAAAACCCAACGGCTCCCACGCCCGGTCGGCCTCGGGATACAAGCAGCGCAAGCAGGGCGTGCGTCCGGGCACGATGGTGGTAAGCGAAATTTCAAACCCGTACATTGCGGCTTCCACCATCGGCTTGCCGGCGTCTTGACAGGCCCGGTTTAACTCATAGCGCTCCGGAAAATCATACCGGGCATCGATCACGATGTCCGCTTCTTTGGCCCATTCCAGCGCGCGCTCATACCGGATTCGCTCGGCATAGGCGTCAATCCGGACCTCCGGGTTGAGCCGTTTCAGGCTTTCGGTTCCGGCCGCGGCCCGCTCTCCGCCCACTTTGTCGTCGCTCATCAGAATTTGCCGGTTCAGATCGGGCAGGGCGATAACGCCTTCGTGCGCCAAAATCAGTCGCCCCACGCCCGCAGCCGCGAGATAAAGCGCCGCCGTCCCGCCGAGTCCGCCGATTCCGGCCACGAACACCGTAGCTTCCTTCAAACGGGCTTGTCCCTCTTCCCCAAGCAAAGGCAATTGGCGGTAATACCGACCCGCATCCGCCGGCTGGGTCCGGCCGCCTTGTATCTTTTCCATGTCCGTTCCTCCCTCCGGCAAGCGCCGCGACTGTTCCGAATTTCCCTCATTTTACCTGCGCCTTTTCCCGCCCGTCAATCGGCAGTCCGGCCGTTTTTTGCCGGAAACGGAAACTATTGAACAATTGCCAACTTTCCCGCCTGACCTAAAGACAGGACGTTTCCTTTCGCGGTACAATAACAGCATTGTGAAAAGGAGGATGGTCATGAACCGGGAGCGCTATTCGCGGCAAATGTTATTCGCAGGCATCGGCCCGGGGGGCCAGGAGCAGCTTGCCCAAAAGCGGGTGCTGCTGATCGGAGCGGGGGCGCTCGGGTCGGCGCTGGCGGAAACGCTTGTCCGCGCCGGTGTGGGCAAGCTTACGGTGGTAGACCGGGATTACGTGGAGGAAAGCAACCTGCAGCGGCAGTCGCTTTACAGCGAAGAGGACGCGCGAAACCGGCTGCCGAAGGCAATCGCCGCCAAGGCCCGGCTGAACGCCGTCAATTCCGGCGTCGAAGTGGAGGCGCTGGTGGCGGACGCCACCTCGGACGAGCTGCTGCGGTTGGCCAAGGGCATGGACCTGATTCTGGACGCCACGGACAATTTCGATACCCGGCTCATCCTGAATGATGTCGCCCAAAAATATAAAATCCCGTGGATTTACGGCGCCTGTGTCGGCAGCTACGGCCTGACGTTTACGGTGCTGCCCGGGGAGACGCCCTGCCTCGGCTGCATGCTGGATTCGGGAATTGTCGAGGGCGGCACCTGCGATACGGTCGGCATCATTGCGCCGGCGGCGCAGATGGTCGTCGCGTATCAGTCCGCCGAAGCACTGAAGCTGCTGACCGGCCGCCGGGAAGCGCTGCGCGGAACCCTGCTGTCGTTCGACCTGTGGAAAAACCAGCACGCCGAAATCGACATTTCCGCCATGAAGAAAGCGGATTGCCCGTCCTGCGGCAGCCATCCGGCTTATCCGAACCTGTCTGCGGCCAATCAGACCAAAACCGCCATCCTGTGCGGACGGGATACCGTTCAAATCCGCCCGGCCAAGCCGGCGGAACGGGACCTGGAGCTTCTTGCGGCCCAATTGGCGAAGCAGGGCGGCGTGATTGAGCGCAATCCGTACCTGCTGTCCTGTACACTCGGCGAGCGGCGCTTAGTGCTTTTCAAGGACGGCCGCGTGCTGGTACACGGCACAAAGGACATCGCGGAAGCCAAAAGCCTCTACCATCGCCTGCTCGGCTGACCGCAACCCGCATTCTCCAAGCTCGGGCGAAGAAGCGCTCCTTCCGCAAAGTCATCGCCGGTGCGGAGCGCTTTGCTGTAAGCGGCGTGCGGGCCTGATGCGGCTCCCCGCCGTTTGCTTCCGGCCGCAAAAAAGCGCCCGGCCTTTGAGCCGATAACGGCGCAAAAGCCGGACGCGGATAGAAACCAACGGGAAGGCCGCGGGTCATTCCGTTTCCCATAACACGCTTCCGGTGAGGGACAGATCGTAGCCCCCCATCGTTTTTAAATCGGCCCGGAATTCTTCAGAGGCGAGAATCTGCCGAACGCCCGTCATCCATTCCCCGTTTTCCGGTTTCTTCAGCATCACCAGATCGTAGCGCTCCTTGATGAGCGGAATGAAATCCACCTCCATGGCCAAAGCGGCGCGTTCGGTTCCTATCCCGGCATCCGCGAGACCGGCGGCCACTTTGCCCGCTACGCCCATATGGCTGGACTCCTCCTTGGGGTAGAGGGCGAGGCGGTTTGCCGATATGCCGCGTACGCGCAGCTGCTCGTCCATCAGCACCCGCGCTCCAGAACCCCGTTCCCGGCCGACCACGGTCACCCCGGGCTTTGCCAGATCCGCCCAGTCCCTGAGGCCGAGCGGATTGCCCGGGGCCACGTATAAGCCCGCCGTACGCGAGACAAGATTGATCACAACATACGGCAGCCCGATCAGAATCCGCCGGATGTAAGGCAGGTTGTATTCCCCCGTATCTCCGTCATACAAATGCGTGCTGACGATATCTGATTCCCCTTGGTACATGGAGATCAGGCTGTCCAGACTCCCGACAAACGAACGAAGCGGACGGACCGAACGGGTCTGCCGCTCAATATGTTTGGCGAGAATATCGAGCACCGAATCCTGTCCGGTGATGACCAGGTGGCGCGTGCCTGTTAGCGGAAGCCCTTGGGGAGCCCCGGCGGCAGGTGAAGGGATCGCAGACAAATGAGCGGGCACGGCCGGGAAAATCGTCTCGGCGGCTCCGCCCATGCGGGCTTTCGTTTTATATGCATCCAGATCGGTAGAATCGACCCGCATCTGCTTGCCGACCCGATACGCCGGAAGCTCGCCCTTCTTGATCAAATCGTAAACCGTCAGCTTGGAAACCCGCAGCAGCCTGGCGATTTCCTCCGCCGTATAGGAGACCGGTCCCGTCATAATATTCCCTCCGTGCGAACCGTTGCTCCCCTCATCATACCGTTTGCCAATCTGGAATACAAACCCAAATCCTCCATCCCGTCATACGTCAAACGGCCGTCGTTTCCTCCCCGGAGACGACGGCCGTTTGTGTGCAGGCAAGCCTGTGCTTTCTGGAAAAACAGGGGTTTTACATGAATGACGGGCAACCGGTCAGGAAGACCTAACAAATTCTTTACATGTTTTGTAAGTTATATCACCATAAAATTACATCATTTGTTCACGTTTGGGTAATTTACTTGCCATTTATATCTAATTATAATCAAATCAAACAAAACCAAACAAAAACAATGTTAGTTCGGGAGGGGAATTACATTGATAAAAAAGAAAATCGGTGTTCTTCTTGCAGGATGGCTGGCCATAACGTTTGTTTTAACCGGTTGCGGACAGGATGATTCCGCGGGACAAGGCGCTTCTCCTTCCGCTCCGAACACGCCTCAAGAGACCGTGGCGGCATCGCCCACCGCACCGGCCGCAGCCGCCTCAACGGCTGTGCCTTCACCCGTTGGGACGGTCAAGCTTGCGATTTCGGCAGCGGCCAGCTTAACGGAAAGCCTGAATGAAATCCAGCCGCTTTACGAGACGGCGCATCCGGGGATCAAGCTTGCCTTCAATTTCGGAGCCTCCGGCACCCTGCAGCAGCAGATCGAGCAGGGCGCGCCCGCCGATTTGTTTGTATCGGCAGGCAAAAAGCAGATGGACGCGTTAAAGGAAAAGAAGCTGATCGATCCGGACACGGCGGCCGATCTTCTGGCGAACGAGCTTGTGCTTGTGATTCCCGCATCCGGCGCTCCCGACGTGAAGACCGTTCGGGATTTGGCCAATGCCGAGGTCCAAAAAATTGCTATCGGCACGCCCGAGTCCGTTCCGGCCGGGAGCTACGCCAAAGAAGCCCTGGTCTACGCCGGGCTCTGGGATACCCTGCAAGCCAAACTGGTGCTCACAAAAGACGTCAAGCAAGTCCTGAACTATGTGGAAACCGGAAATACGGAAGCCGGCTTCGTTTACAAAACGGACGCCCTGGGCTCGATCAAAGTCCGCATCGCCTTCACGGCCGATCCGGCCAGCCACAAAGCGATCACTTACCCGATAGGGATCGTAGCTGCTACCGAACAGCGGTCGGAGGCCGAAGCTTTCTATGACTATCTGAAGTCCCCGGAAGCGCTCGCTGTCTTTGCCAAACACGGGTTTAGCGCCGCAGCGAAATGAGGCCGCTCCCTCTCGGCTTTGACGATTTTCTTTCCCCCATCCGGCTTTCCCTGAAGGTTTCGTTTGTGTCCAGTGTCATTGTGTTTGCGATCGGGGTTTTGCTGGCCTGGCTGCTGGCCAAGAAACGCTTCCGGGGGAAAACGCTTCTGGAAACCGTGTTTATGCTGCCGCTTGTCCTCCCGCCGACGGTAGTCGGATTTATTCTGCTCGTTCTGATCGGCCGGAGAACCTGGCTCGGGCAGTTTGTCGAAGCCTTGTTTGACCGCTCGCTTATGTTCACCTGGGAAGCGGCCGTGCTGGCTGCCGTCGTCGTTTCCTTTCCGCTGGCCTACCAGACCTTGAAAACCGGCTTCGCGGGCGTGGAAAAGGATCTGGAGGACGCGGCCCGCTCGCTCGGCGCCTCCGAATGGCAAGTCCTCCGCCATGTTTCGCTTCCGCTCGCGTGGCGTTCCCTGCTGGCCGCTTACGTGCTCGGCTTTGCCAGGGGGCTCGGCGAGTTCGGCGCGACGCTGATGGTGGCGGGCAACATTCCGGGCGAAACCCAAACCATTCCGACGGCCATCTATCTGGCGGTCGATCAAGGCAAGATGACGCTGGCCTGGTATTGGACCGGCGCCACCATGGCGATTTCGTTTCTCATGCTGCTCCTGACGAACCGGGTTCGAAAGGATACTTAGGCCAACAAGGGAAGCAGCACGTCCCGAACAATAACCAAAAGCAGAAGATGCGCCGGATAAAAGCCAAGCCAAAGCCAGCGGGGAACCCGGCGGGCTCCGGTTCTGCCCGCAAAACCGGGATACAAGGTTACGATCGCGGTGGAAACGGCGCTGGCCATGGCGAGCACCCAGCCTTTATAGAAGAGAAAAACCAGATTCAACAGAACATGCAGCAGCAGCATCCACTCCTGACGGCTGTAGCGGTAAACCAGAATTAGCAGAAGCGCATAACTCCCGTACTCGAACGGAATCCACTCCAGCACCGGAACGGCGGCCGCAGCAATCAGCACCTTCCCGCTTGCGGCTGTCGATCGCTCCATCAGCCAAAGAACGCCAAGGCAGGCCAGAAACGTACCGACTATGTTGATCTGGCTCGTGTGAAATGCGATGGCATAAGGCAGCTGCGCCGCCGCGAAAATAATGCCAAGCCGCAGCAAATAAGCCGGCAGGTTTTTGGTTCGTGTGAACCCGGCTGCAATACCGTACGCATAAAGCGGCATGGCGAGCCGGCCGATCCAGCGGAATGCGGTCTGGTCCGGATAAAACAAAGCGCCGATGTGATCGATCAGCATGGTGATCATGGCAAGCAGCTGCATGGCCCGCTCCTCTCCCCCGTCTCGCTCCGAAATCGATTGGTTGTCGTTCCGCCTATTTTAGCCCAGATCGGTGCAGGCGGCAATATTGCCGCCCGCCCGATACGAACCGGTCCGGTCCGCGCCGCATAAGCTGAACCGGAGGTGAGGGCCCATGCCCTGGCAGCAAAGAATTTATTATTTGCTCCGGCAGCCCGTTGGAATTTCGTTTGCCGACGGTACCGGAACATCGGGCATTTTGTGCGGCATCCGGGACGACCGGCTGTACGTGCTGGAATACCTGTACCGGAATCAATTCGCCACCAAGCAGTATCCGTTCGCGCGTATTCAGGACGTCCATCCGTTCCCGAGCTGCGGACCGGAGACGATACCTGAACCAACGCCTTATCAGCCTCTGGTCTATTAAATGCAAAAGGACCCGAAACGCTTCAAAAGCGAAGCGCTTCGGGTCTTTTGTGCCGGGACCGGATTTGGTCCACGGATTCTCCCGGGTTCCTCCGGGGTGTTTCCGGATTCCCCCGGTTTTCTCCGGCTTCTTACCGGATCGGGCCGGAATACATCTGCGGACGGACTTCCAGAAAGCGGAAGAATGCCACAGCCGCCTGCGCGCGGCTGACTTCGCCGGCCGGGTTGAATTTGCCGTCCGTTTTGTCCATGATGCCGAGCGAGAGAACAATCGCCGCTTGGCCTTTCAGCTTCACTTGATCGGCGTCCTGAACGTCCAGCTTGAACAAATCGGTTTTGCCCGCCAATTTGTCATAGCCGAGGGCGCGCACCAGCAGCTGCGCCATTTCCTCCCGGGTCACTTTGGCATCCGGGTTCAGGGTGCCCGAGGAACGGTCCAGAATGCCTGCGTCCACCGCATTCTCGACATATCCGAAGAGAGAGCTGCCGTTCGCGACATCCTTGAACGTATTGGCCCGTTCCGGCCCATAGTACGGCAGGTAGTTTCCGCCGTTAATCGCAATGACGAGCATTTTGACAAATTCGCCGCGGGTAACGGTTTGTTCCGGGTTCACTTTGCCGTCTTTGACGGTCAGCGCTTCATAATCGACCATAAGCTGCAGCTCGCGCTGCGCCGGATGGCCGACGATATCCGTCGCCTTCACTTTGCCTGGAACCGTTTCTTCCCCGGTAGCGCTCTTCCGCCAAGTGCCTGTCTCGGCATCCAGAAAACCGTCAAAATAATAGCTGCGGACCGGCACGTAAACCAGCTTCGCCTGCTTTTCGGACTTGTCATCCTTGTTGTTTACAGCCGCATCCTGTTCGTAATACTGAAGCTGCAGCGTATACGGTTGAAGCAGGAGCTCCTGCGCCTTCGCGGCCGGAATCGTTTTGGGCGGGGTGGACGGATAATCAATATCCACCAGGTAGCTGTAGAAGCCAACCACGTCGCCGGTAAGAAGATCAATCGTTACGTTCACCGAGTCCTGATTGGTAAGAATGCCGTCAATCATCCGTTTGACGTCGAAGGAAAGCGTCCGGTTTCCGGACTCCTCGATTTCCCGCAGCATCGAAGCGGGAGTCGGCACAACCGCCAGCTGGTTGCTGTAGGAAGGAAGAACCTTTTTCAGGAACGCTTCCACGTTCTGCTTGGCTTTCTCCTGAGAAATGCGTTTTTTCTTCTCCGCGTCGGACAAGCTCGTGAAGATGGTTTCGAAGTATTTGTTAAAGGTGGTCACTTCGCCTGTTTTCGCATTTACGGCAGCCTGATACGAGACGTAATTCTTGTCGCCCGGTTTGCCGACCTGCCAGGTGATGTCCCATCGGGAACGCTCGCCGCTGGTTTTCTCGTCGTTTACTTCCGTAAACGAAACGTTTTGCAGCTTGGCGCCGGACGGAAGCGCCAGCACCTTTTTGGCGACGGCTACCGCTTCATCGTCCGTCAGGTCCTGGTTTGCCGCTGGCTTGGCCGCAAGCGGTTTGTCTGTTAGAGGCTTCATTTTGGCCAAATCGCTGTTATAGAAGGGGTAAATCGCCTTGCCTGTCGCCGCGTCCAGAGGGCTGGCATCGAGCGAATAGGTCAGAAAGACCTTTGCTTTTTCGCCCGGACGGTTGATTACGTAATATTGCAGGTAAGGGGTAAATTCTTTTTGATAAGCGGCAAGGGCGTCGGCCGGTTTGATGCCCGGCGTGGCCGAAGCAAAGGTTTTGCTGTCATGCCATGTATACTGGTAGCTCACCAGCTTGCCTTCGCCGTTAATGTCGAAGGAAATGCCGTCGGTCGGGTACGGAATTCCATTGACCACCCGGTCATACCGCAGCGAATACTGGACTTCTCCGCTCAGCGGGGGAAGGAAATTTTTATCGAAGCCGTCGTTATACTTGACGGAGGAAGCTTCGCCGGGATTGAATTTTTTGAGCAGGGCGTCGGCCAGCTTCCTGGCTTCTGCAAGGTCGACCTTCGGCGGAAAAGCCGGCTTTTGGTCGTTGTTGTTCTCGTACTGGTTAAAGCTCACCAGCTTGCCCGTCTGGGCGTCGACCGCCACGTTGAGATACCCGAAATCCGAATCGTCTTTAGCGGTTTTCTCATAGTTCAGCTGCCAGAAGCCGTTGTCCGTGGACCAGCCCTGGGTCTCGTACCGCACCGATTTCAGCTTGTAGTCGGCCGGAATGTCGATCAGCGACTTGGCGATGCTTTGCGCCTTTTCCTTTGTAACCTTTGCCTTGACCGCATTCGGCTCCGCTTCCGAGGCAGACGTGCCGGTTTGCCCCGGAGCGAAGCTTGGGCTTGCTTGCGGATATGCCGCATCCGCCGTTCCCTTGCTCGTATTCGCCGCCATCGCCGAGGCCGCTCCCGTCACCAGAAGCGCAGCCGAGAGGCTCAGAGCTCCTGCCATTTTCATAGCCCTCATTGTTTTTCACTCTCCGATACAATTGGTTATGATCTCCAAGTACCTTGCACTATAATAACGGTCTCCGGAAAATAAAGGTTGCAGTGCCATGCAAAAAAATTTTGTCCGGAAAGCAAAACGCCGTTCCACGCGGGAACGGCGTTTGTCTTCTTTCGTTTTCGGCTATGCGAATCGATTAACCCACCGCTCATTCCGGCGTGGAATCCGTCTTCGTCCGGAACACCCAGAACCGGCTGCCGATAAAATTGACCAGCGTGGTGAGCAGCGTCGCCGCCGCTTTGGCCAAAAGCCCATGCATGTCCATGCGTTCGGCAAGAAGATGGAGCACGAGAACCGACAAGAGGAGCGTTACCAGATTGACAACCAGAAACCGGATCATTTCCGGGATATCGGTTTTGGGCTTGGCGGTCCCGGCCCCATCCGGCAAAGCAAACGTCCACTTGCGGTTAAAGAAGTAGCTGTTTGCTACACCGGCGACATAAGAGATGCACTGGGCCGGAATTTCCTGCATGCCTGCCGCGAACAGAATGGCGAACAGGCCGAAGTCCACGATGGTGTTGAGAATGCCTACAAGGTTAAAGCGGATGAACCGTTGGTACTTGGTGAGAAGGCTACGAAGCATTACGATTCCGGCCTTTCCGTCCCGTCCTCGTCCGCGTACTCGCGGCCGGAATGAAACGGAGCCCCGCCCCTCGACTCTGCGGCCGGTGCGGCCTCCTGGCGGGGAATGTCCGATCCGAAGCTGCTCATCCGATTTTGCGGCAGCTTGCCGACCAGCGACATCATCCGCGCGCGCCGTTCCTCCTCCGGATTCGGCACGTAGCGCGCAGGCTCGTCCTCTTCTTGCGCAAGCTCCTCCCGTACGGAAAAGCCTGCCTCGTCCAGAACGGCGGCTTCTTCCTCCACCGCTCCGCGGACCGGCGGTGCGGCGATTGCGGAGGAGGTGCCGGAGCTTCCCTGCCCCGGCGCTTCAAAACCGAGCGCCTCGCGGACAATGTACAGCGGACGCCCTTTCGTTTCGTCGTAAATGCGCCCGATGTATTCGCCGATCACGCCCATCATCATCAACATAAGCCCGTTGAAAAACAGCAGGATCGCCATTGTCGAAGCCCAGCCGGTCTCCGTCGTGTTCGTAAACAGTCGCTGAAAGATGACCACGATCAAGTAAATGAAGCTGAACAGGGACACCACGGTGCCCAAATAGGTTGCGATCTTCAGCGGCTTGTACGAGAAGGAGGTAATGCCGTCCAGCGCAAACCGCAGCATCTTCTTGAGCGGGTATTTCGTCTCCCCCGCAAACCGTTCCTCGCGCACATACTCGACCGAGGTCTGGCGGAAGCCGACCCAGCTGACCAGCCCGCGGACGTACCGGTTCTTTTCCGTCAGGCCGCGCATGACGTCGCACACCTTGCGGTCGATCAGGCGGAAGTCGCCGGTATCGACCGGGATGTCCACGTTGGTCATGCTGCGGAGCGTGCGGTAGAACATTTTGGCGGTCAGCTTCTTGAACGCCGTTTCCCCTTTGCGCTTTAGCCGTTTGCCGTACACGACATCGTAGCCCTGCTTCCACTTGCGGATCATGTCGAGGATGACCTCGGGCGGATCCTGAAGATCGGCGTCGATGACGACCACCGCGTCACCTTGGGCGTAGTCCATTCCGGCGCTGATCGCAACCTGATGGCCGAAATTGCGGGAAAAGTCGATCAGCCTCACGTTGCGGTCGGCTTCGCCCAGCTCCCGCACGATCTTGGCCGTCATGTCGCGGCTGCCGTCGTTGACGAACACCAGCTCGAACGGCTCCGGCTGCCGGTTCATGACCTCGCTCAGCCGGCGGTAGGTTTCGGCGATAACCTCCTGCTCGTTATACATTGGGACAATGATGGAATATCTAACGCGATCCGACATGGTAAACCCCTTTCCAAGTTAAAGCGGCGGGCGCTGCGTCATCCGGTATAGAAATACCAGGTGCCGAACCACTGCAGGAACGTATCGACGTACCACTTCGGCACAACGAAGCCGGAGAGCACGGGATAGAAGAGCAGGAACAGGAGCAGCGAAACCCCGGCGTATGCTTTGACGCCCCATTTCCAGGACGGGTTCCGTTCCATCAAGTGTTTGGCCGCATAGACGATGGCGAAAATCAGGAACGGAACCATCGCAAAGTAATGATAAATGAAAGTGAGCCGCGTGACCAGCATCCAGGGCAGATACTGCGAAAAGAAGGCCACGGCCACCACGAACATGCCCCGGTGCTTGAACTTTTTCAGCATGATCAGCGATGCGACAAAGGCCGCCAGTCCGACCCACCACACAGCCGGGTTTCCGAAGGACCAGATGCTTGACACCTGATCGGCGGCCACCGCCTCCTTGCCGCTGTAGAACCAGATCGGCCGGACCATGAAGGGCCACTCATACCAGGGCGAGCCGAACCCGTGCGTCGCCTTCAGCTTGCTGTGATAGTTGTACATGTTTTCCTGGTACTCGACCAGCTGATGCACCGATTTCTCCTGGCCGTCCACCGCCATAATCGGGAAGAAGGACAAGGCATAGATGACGATCGGGATCACCACGAAGAAAAGCGTGCACCAGGCCACCGTTTTGGCCGCGTTTCGGACGAAGAGCTCGCGCACCCGCTTCAGCCGGGCCGTCAGCTCCGCATCGGAGAACGTTTCCGGCAAGCGGAGCAGCTTTCCGGCCGCCCGCCACTGGCGGTACCGTTCGAACAGCGACAGGAAGAAGATGAGCGCAAGCCCCGCTCCTCCGTAAATGACGATCCACTTGCTTGCCGCACCGATACCGAAGAACAGACCCGACAGGAACAGCGGCTTCAGCGTTTTGCGGAGCGGTTCATTGTAGAAATTCATGCTATAGTAGCGGTACATATAATAATACATCAGCATGATGAAAAAGACACCGTAGGAATCGATGGTGGCAATCCGGGTTTGGGCAAAATGCATGAAGTCGACCGCCATCAGAAACGCCGCCAGAAAGGCGTATTCGGACCGCCCGAACAGCCGCTTGGCGAAAACGTAAGTCAGCGGAATCATCAGGATGCCGATCAGAGTGCCCATGATCCGCCAGCCGAACGGGTTCATGCCGAACAGCCAGATGCCGACGGACATGATCAGCTTGCCGAGCGGCGGGTGTGTCGTTTCGTAAGGCGTCATCATATGCAGATGCTCGTAAGCGGTCCGCGCATGATAAATCTCGTCAAAATACGTTTGGTTCATATAGCTCGGATTGTAAACGGCGTCGTTCTGTTCGTCGAACAGATAGGCGGCCGTGCCGCGCCGGGACGGGCTCTGCGCCTCGTTGTCCGTCAGGGCTGCGATGGTAACGGGCGTTTCGCTCCCCTTCTGGTAAATCGCCATCTCGGCCAGGGAGAAGCCGGGGCTCTCCACGGAAATGCGCACGTAGCGGGCGGCCACCGCAAGCGGCTGCCGGTTCCAGTAGAACACCTTGGTGTACGTGTTTTCGACCGTCACGGGGTCGCGCCAGGCGTCCGGCGTGTCGGCAAATTCCAGCTTGAATTTGCCCGTGCCGATTTCACCGAAGGTGTTGATCCGCTCCAGCTGCCGGCTTTCGCCCAGGTCGACCGTTACGCTGGCGTTCGAGCTCGGCTCCCACACCGTGACGGGCGAGTGGAACGACCCCAGGTTGTAAAAGGCGACGGCCGCATAAACGGCGGTCAGGGCGCCCATCCAGATCCAGTCTTTGCGGGTGAAGCGGCTCATTTTCGCTCCGCTTGCCGGGTCATGAAGCAACCCTTCCCCGCCCGGATCGGCCGGAAGCGCCGTATATTCGGTGTACGGCTCGACGGGAACGGCCCGCTCCCGGATAAACAGATCGTAACCGATCTTGACCGCCCAGCCGAACAAAAGCAGATGGGCAAACGATACCGCCAGCAAAATGCCGTCAAAGTCCGCGATGTGCGGCTGGTTGATCGCCGCGCTCTTCAGGACATAGTGAACGTTGAAGTAATGAACGACGCTGATCCCCGCGAACAGATGGATCATCCTCCGTTCCCGCAGGAACAGGAAGGCCAGCAGAAGCAGGCCCAGGGCGGGGAACAGGTACCGCTCGTGCATTTTGGCCGACAGCATAAAGACGGCGAACAGCAGCAGGAAGGCGATATAGAAAATTTTCGCGCCCCCGTCGGTTTTCTTCCGCCGGAAGTAGTACCAGGCGGACAAAGCGACGGTCAGGACGATAAACGCATAACCGATCGTCAGGAAGGACAGCCCGCCGATTCCGCCGTCCGCCGGATCGAAGTTTTGGCCGATAAGGGCGTATACGTTAAAGGCGTTCAGCGTAGCGTACGCATATTGGCTGAGCGTCCCGCCGTACAGGTCGATGATCCAGAACGGGTCGCTCTGCAGCTTATGAACGGAAAAAGGCAGAATCAGCAGTACAAACACGCCGAGCGCCGAAGCGAGGGACAAGCCGAGCCGTTTCCAGGCTTTCTCGCGGATCACGGGATACAGGAACACCGGCGTAAAAATGAGCGCCTGCGGCTTGACGAGAATCGCCAGCGCAAACAGAACGGCCGAACGCTCGTAACGGCCGGAGGCCAGCAGCAACAGCGCGGCCAGCAGAACCAGGGTAAAGACGGAATCGATCTGCCCCCAGCCTGCGGAGTTCACCAGCACGGCCGGATTGAACAGGAAGAGCAGGCTGAGGCCGAAGCCGGCGGCGGCGCCAAGCCGTTTGGAACCGGCCTTGAACAGCAGCCAGCCGATGGCCAGGTCCGCGGCAAGCGCCGGAAGCTTGATCAGCAGCAGCGCTCCGCGGCTGTCCCACGGAAGCTGCAGGGCCGCTTGAAGCTTCCCGAGAAACCAGAGAATGTAAATATAGCCGGGCGGGTAATCGGCAAACTGCCCGTCGTAGAAATTGGCGAGGCCGCCGTCCGCCGCCTTGAAGGCCCATGCCTTGAACGTGGCGATATCGGACGGATAGCCCGGGTTTTTAACGGCCAGCACCAGCCGCAGCACAAGCGCCGCCCCGGCGGCCGCGAAGAACCAGAGGGCGAATTTCCGCTTGTCCCCTCCGGCGGCCGGACGAAGCCAGCGCTGGTAAACAAAGAAATACAGCAGGCCGAACAAAAGCGACATGGCCGCAAGCCCGAGCGAGGAAACCGCGTCCGGAATGTCGGCATTGGGCGGTGCAAAGGCGATGGCGCTGACTCCTTCCGGCGCCGCATCGACCTTCTCGAACGTCACCTCGTCAAAGTACGCCTTGCCCGTGGTAAGGGAGCCGTAGCCTCCGAGGCGGACCGCCACCTGCAGCTCCTTCTGGCTTTTGCCCGTTTTGCCGTACAGCTCCACTTGCTGCCAGGCGCCGGAGGTGTCCTTGAAATCCGCCGAGGTTTCCGAAACCCCGAGCACGGAGATGTTGCCGCCCGTGAACTGCGGGTCGGCCCCTTCCACCCGGATATAGGCCGATAAACGGTACAGCGTGTCGGGCTGGACTGTGATTTTCTGAACGAATTTGGCGTCGTTGGGTTGTATGTTTTCGATCATCGCCGCGCTTTGTCCGGCGTATGTAAAGTCCTGTTGAACCGTCATGCGCGAGAAGTCTTCGCCACTGTGCCACGTGTCCGCACTCCACGCGGTCGGCTGACCCGCTCCGTTTTCCTCGAACCCTCCGTTTTGCACCAGGTTGAGTCCGGCTGCGGAGACAGGCGAGGCTCCGAGCAGAACGGCCAGCAATAAAAGTGCCCATGCTTTTTTTAACAACGAAGTCTTCTCCTTCCTCTTCCTTTTCATCCTTTGTCCATTATGCCAAATCTGCGAGGGAAAAGGTAGTAGGCGATTCCGGTCAATTTCCTCCGATTTCCTTTTCCCGGGCAAAGCCGCGCGCCGTACGGCCTGTGCTATAATGAAGGACAAATGGAGGTGCGTTTTCATGGCGCGAAAGATCCGCTATCCTTTGTCTACTTCTATGATTCTGACGCTCGCCCTGCTTGCCGCCGGCTGCACGGGAGCGGACGGCGGCGATTCCGCAAACGGCACGACTTCGCCCGCCGCGGATTCCGCATGGCCAACCGCCCCGGGCGCGGCCGTTTCCGCCGTCCCCTCTCCGGCTCCGGCGGACAGCGCCGCTCCGCCCGCGCCGACCCCGGCGGCTTCCGCTGCGGCCCCGACGGCTGTAGCACCCGGCGGCGCGGCTTCGGCGGAGCCAACCGCCAAGCCGGCTGCCTCGCCGTCCGCCAAACCGGCGCCTTCGCCTTCGCGCAAGCCGGCGGCGAGCCCAAGCGCCACGCCGGCGGCCGCTCCGAAGCCGTCTCCGTCTCCGGCCGCCGTCGCCGTTATTGCCGAGCCGTCCGCGCTCGCGGTGCTGGTGAACAAAACGCGCGCGCTGCCCGCCGACTACCGCCCGGACGATCTGGTGGAGCCGGACGTCCGGTTTCCTTTCACGGAAAAACTGGAGAAACGGCTGATGCGCAAAGAAGCGGCGGCCGCGCTGGAGAAGCTTTTTGCAGGCGCGGACAAAGACGGCATCCGGCTTTACGCGGTATCCGGCTTCCGCTCCTACCAAACGCAAAAAACCTTGTACAACAATTATGTAAAACGGGACGGCGTAGCGGCGGCCAACCGCTACAGCGCCAAACCCGGCACAAGCGAGCATCAGACCGGATTGGCGATGGACGTGTCGAGCGAAAGCGCCGGCTTCCAGCTGACCCAGTCCTTCGGCGAAACGAAGGAGGGCAAGTGGCTGGCCGCCCACGCCTGGGAATACGGCTTTATCGTCCGTTATCCTTCCGACGGAGAAGCCGTCACCGGTTATATGTATGAACCCTGGCACGTCCGTTACATCGGCACGGAGATTGCGGCCGAAGTGTTTGAGCAGGACGTGACGCTGGAGGAATACTTCGGACAGGCGGTTCCCGCGTCGAAGCCGTAAACGGCCGGAAGCGGGCCTGTTGGGCGTCCGTCAACCGGAACGTCTAGGGGGCAGGGGCGGGCGCCAGCGGCGGTAATTAAGGATGAACTCCTGGAACCCGGGCCATACTGCAAAAAGAAAGCCGCCAAAACAAGGGAGCCCCCGCAAACGCATAAAAATGCCGCGAACGCAGCCGACGGTAGGCATTACCCGTTTTGGCCGGCCTTCAATCTGCCCGTGAGCAAGCTGTGCCGCCATTCCAGGCGGCCCCTTCGGTCCGGGCGAGCAGGAGGCGAAAACCGTGCACCGGATTTTTCCGTTTCTCCTCGTTGCAGCCGCCTTCCCTTCGGCGATATGGGGATATAAGGAAGGCGCGATCGGGCAGCACTTCCCGGCTGCTCATGTCCATGTCGCCGGTAGCGCCTGGCGGCTTCCCGCAAGCCCCGCCGCCTCTCGCGTCCCCGCCTTCCACAGCGCCGCCGGGAGCGCCTGGCGGCTTTGCGCAAGTCCAGCCGCTACCGGCCCACCTGCCGTCCGCAGCGCCGCCGCGCTGTCCGGCCCGCTTCGGCGGTACACGGCCCAAGCGGCGCGTAGGGATGCGGCGGAGGTGTTCGCTGTAGCCGAAGGCCGCGTAGTCCGGCTCATCCCCCTCCAGCCGGACCTCCGCCGCGAGGCCGCGGGCTGGCTCGCCCGCGCGTCAAATGCGCCGGACGCCGCTGTTCCCGCACCGCTGACAGGCATCGCGATCCGGGTCCCCCTGGCCGCGCCGGGGGCGAAAGCCGGCGGACTCGCAGAGCCGGCCGGCGAAGCCCTTTTGCTGCTGGAGCGCGCTTCCGGCATGCACCGGCTGTATGTCGCTCGTCCCGGCAGCGAATGGCAGGCAATGGAGCTGGAAGGCGACATGAGGCCATTCCTGGAGCGGTACGGCATTGACTTTAAATAAGCCGGAGCGGGCGGCGCGGCGTTGCTGCGCCAGAGCCCGCTCCGGCCGAAGCCGCTCCGAAAAGGCTGTCCCCAGACGCGACGGGGGCAGCCTCTTTCATGCCTGAAGAGCTGTATTTCCTGCTGCGGGGTCTCATTCGTTCCGTCCGCCTCTCATACTTCTGAGTAGACCGACTTACCGGCGGACAAAGGCAGATTAAGCGATCACTCGCATGAAACCCGAAGACAAAGACGTGAACAAGGAGGAACATGAATGCGACTCTACTCCCTCCCCCGGTGAGAATTAGGTGTAAAGAAGCAACTAGTTTGAGCAAAAAAGCCGGTTTACCCGAAATAAACACATCCATACACTTATTGATTCAGTTTTCTCCATTTACTGTTAATTACCTCTTCATTAGTTGCTTTTTTGCAGCTATGGGCTAAAAGGCAGCCGGTGAGGCGATCATTTGTTGCTTTTTCGAACTTATTCGCCGGGATATGCATACGGTCAACCAAAACGTGCCTGCCATATGCAGGCAAAATCCGAACCAAACCCTGCCGCGAAACGGCCTTCATCAGGCGCAAGCGATTGTCCCCTCAATAAAATTCAGTGATTCGCAGTCTACGGGAAGCTTTGCCTGAAACAGATTCTTTTTGCCGCACGCGCCTTTGAAGGGAAAATAGAAAGGAGTTTCCAGCCTCCAACTTGTATGGTAGTATGGCAGTAAATAACGGAAGCGAAAGGAGGCGGTTTGTATGTCCGCGCATCGCCAACCGGCGGTTTCCGCCAAAGAGGCGGCTTACCGGACGCTGCGCGAGCAAATTCTTTCCCTGGCGCTTGCACCGGGAACGGTCCTTTCCGAGAATGAGGTTTCGCAGCGTTTGGGCGTCAGCCGGACGCCGGTGCGGGAGAGCTTTCTCCGGCTTGCCCAGGAGGGCTTGCTCGACATTTACCCCCAGCGCGGCACCGTCGTTTCGCTTATCGACGCATCGCTTGTGGAGGAAGCGAGGTTCATCCGCGAGCAATTGGAGCGCGCGGTTATGCGCTTGGCCTGCTCGTCGTTTTCCGCGGAAAGCTCCTCCGCTCTGGAGCGGAATCTCGCGCTCCAGCGGCACGCGGTCGAAACGGACGATTCCAAGTCCATGTTCGGGCTGGACGAAGACTTTCACCGGATTTTGTTCGAAGGCTGCGGAAAGCGTTTTACCTGGGAGACGGTCCAGCAGGTCAAGGTCCACCTGAACCGGAGCCGCATGCTCCGGTTGACCAGCGGCCGGCGCTGGGGCGATTTGTTTGAGCAGCATTCCGCTTTGGCGAAGGCAATCGGGGAAGGCGATCCGCAGCAGGGCGACCGGCTGATGCTGGAGCACATGGAGCTCGCTTCCGCGGATTTGCCCCGGCTTCGCGAGCAATATCCGGCCTTTTTCAAATGAAGGCCATAAGGGAGGGATTTGCATGAAGATGGTATTCCGCTGGTTTGGGGAAGGCAACGATACCGTATCGCTTGCCCAAATCCGGCAAATACCCGGGGTCGAGGGCATTGTTTGGGCCCTTCACGACGTGCCTGCGGGGGAAGAATGGCCGATGGACAAAATTCTTGAGGTCAAGCGGGCCGCCGATCAGGCCGGGCTGCACCTCAAGGTCGTGGAAAGCGTCAACGTGCACGAGGACATCAAGCTCGGCCTCCCGAGCCGGGACCTCTACATCGCGAACTACAAAAAAACGATCGAAAAGCTGGCCCGCGTGGGGGTCGAAGTGATTTGCTACAACTTCATGCCCGTCTTTGACTGGCTGCGCACCGACCTGTTCCGGCGGATGGAGGACGGATCAACGGCGCTGTTTTACGAAAATGCGAAGATCCGGGACATCGATCCGTTCGAGCTGGTCGGCCGCATTAACCGGGATTCCACGCTGACGATGCCCGGCTGGGAGCCCGAGCGGCTCCAGCACCTCGCGCTTCTTTTTGAAGCCTACCGCAGTGTCGACGAGGAGCGGCTGTGGGAAAACCTCCGGTATTTCTTAAACGAGGTCATTCCGGTCGCGGCCGAGCACGGCATCCGCATGGCCATTCATCCGGACGATCCGCCCTGGCCCGTGTTCGGTCTGCCGCGCATCATCACAAACGCGTCCAACATCCGGCGGTTTCTCGGCCTGTACGACAGCCCTTATAACGGTCTTACGCTTTGCAGCGGTTCGCTCGGGGCCAACCCGGCGAACGACATCGCCGCAATTATCCGCGAGCACATCGGCCGCATTCCGTTCGCCCATATCCGCAATGTGAAGGTATACGACAATGGGGATTTTATCGAAACCTCGCACCGTACGCAGGACGGAACGGTGGACATCGCCGGAATCGTCGAGGCTTATTACGAGAGCGGCTACGAAGGCTTTTGCCGGCCGGACCACGGCCGGCACATCTGGGACGAAGTATGCCGTCCCGGCTACGGCTTGTACGACCGGGCGCTCGGCATCATGTACCTGTGGGGACTTTGGGATGCGTACCGGCAGCGGGACCGGCGCGGCGCGGAATATGCCGGAGCCCGGCTGGAGAAAGAAGGATTGCCGTCATGAGAAACGGCTATTCCCTCCATCCGTCGCTCCGAGGCAAAACCCTCGTCATCACGGGAGGAGCCGGCGTGCTGTGCAGCGCCATGGCCATGGAGCTTGCCCGGCAGGGCTGCCGGATCGCGGTATTAAACCGGACGGAAGAAAAAGGCCGGAAGGTGGCCGAGGCGATCCGCGAGAGCGGCGGCGAGGCCATCGCGCTGCCCTGCGACGTAACCGATGCGGAAAGCGTCCGGGAAGCAGCGGCGGAGGTGGCGGCCCGCTACGGCGGCTGCGACCGGCTGATCAACGGAGCCGGAGGCAACCACCCGGACGCGAACACCACAAACGAAGGCTTCCGGCCGGAGGACCTGGACCAGCCGGGGGTGCGCACCTTCTTCGACCTGAGCCTGGCCGGGTTTCGGCACGTCTCCGACCTGAACCTCACCGGAACGCTGGTCCCGACGCAGGCGTTCGCGCGGCAAATGCTGGGCCGCGAAGGAGCCGCCGTGCTCAACGTCTCCTCCATGAGCGCCTTCTCTCCGATGACCAAGGTACCGGCCTACAGCGCGGCCAAAGCGGGCATCAACAACCTGACGGAATGGCTGGCCGTGCATCTGGCGGAAGCGGGCATCCGGGTGAACGCGATTGCACCGGGCTTTTTCCTGACGGACCAAAACCGCACCCTGCTGCTGCGCGAAGACGGCTCGCCAAGCGAACGCTCGCAAAAAATTATCGCCCACACCCCGATGCGCCGCTTCGGCAAACCGGAGGATCTGCTGGGCACGGTCAACTGGCTGCTGGACGATTCGATGTCCGGCTTTGTCACCGGCATTACGGTTCCGGTAGACGGCGGGTTTCAAGCTTATTCCGGCGTATAGCCGCCCCGCCGACGGAACAACAAGAGAAACCTCCCGCAGCCGGCTCCGGCCGGGCGAGAGGTTCCTTTTTCGTTGACGATCGTCCGATGCAATTAGTCGACCGACCGCAGTTCAAGCCTCGCGGGCTCTCGGCTTCGCCCGGTCCAGCCGGGAGCCGTAGCACTGCCAGATCACTTCCATCGTCCGGCGATGCTCCCGAAGGGTAAGCCCCGGCGGAAATGCGGACGCCAGTCCTTTGGCAAAAGCTTCGATTTCCAGGCACAGCCCCTGCAGAATCCGCTCTTCCATCGTCGTGCCGGTCGCATGGGAATGAAACGTCCGGCTCGAGCCGTCGCTCGTATGCAAGACGGCACAATCCCAGGTGCGCAGCTCGATGCGGCCGTCCGTTCCGTAGATGACCATCTCCTGTTTGGGCGCGGTTTCGTTCCATTCCAGCTGAAGGGAAAACGACGCGTCCGATTCCATCTTGCCGGACAGATAAGCCGCCCGGTCCAGGCCGCCGCCATTGTCCACCAGCCGGTAGTGGTCCAGCTTTGCCAGCCCGCTGCCGAGCACAAACTGCATCCGGTCCAGCAGGTTGACTCCATTGCCGATCAGCACGCCGGCTCCCGAAGCGGAAAGCCCTTTGTACCAGGGCGCAAGACCTTTTCCACTCAGAATAAGCGTGTCGGAAACGGCCACCGGCCGGCCGATCCGCCCTTCCCGCACCCAGGCCGCCGCCTGTTTGACCTCGGGAAAAAATCGCTGCGCCAGGCCGACCATGACCTTCCCGCGGACGGCCGCCGTTTGGGCGAGCATGGTTTCGTAATCTTCCCGGCTGACGCAGACCGGCCGTTCCATCAATACCGGCAGTTTTCGTTTGAGCGCCATGGCTAGCGCCTCGGCGTGCTGCCCCGGATACGTGCAAACGCTGACCGCCTTCAGGCCCGGTAACGCTTGGCAGGCCTCGTCGATTGTCCCGAAAACCTCAACGGCCCGGGCGCGAAAGGCTTCCCGCTCCGGCGCGGAAAGATGCGGATCGACGACCGCCGTTACCCGGTCGCCGCGGGCTTCCCAGGCCTGGACGTGAAGCTTTCCGATATACCCCGCGCCCACCACCATGACATCCATACGATCCTCTCCCGTTTGCTTGTCATTTCCTTGAACACCGCCGATACATGTCAGGTTTGTTAACTTCATAATACCGATATCATAAAGTCTTTTTATAATATTTGTCAACTTAATGACACGGCCTGTCATCTTCATGAAGAAGTAAAAGAACCGGCTCTCGGGCAGGGAGAACCGGTTCTTCATGGTTTTCTATAAAATAAAATCAGGCCGTCCTGTCTTCCGCAATCAAAAGCTCGATAAAAAACCGGCTGCCTTTCCCCTGCTCGCTTTCCACCCCGATGGTTCCGCCCATCAGCTCTACCAGCTGCTTCGTCACCGTTAGCCCGATCCCGCTGCCTTCCACGTGGGCGTTTTGCGCCAACCGGTAAAAGGATTCGAAAATCCGCTCCAGCTGATCGGGCGGAATCCCGATCCCGGTATCGGCCACCGTAATCCGGAAGCGGTCCGCGGCGGCGCGTTCCCCGGTAACGGTTATCGTTCCTTCGGGCACGTTGTATTTTACCGAATTGGAAACCAGGTTAAAGAGCACCTGCCTCAGTCGAAGCGGATCGGCCTGAACCCTCAAATCCTTGTAATCCCCGATCCGGCACCTTACGGTAAGGCCCCGCTGCCGGATCAGCGGCTGCATGGCCGCGAAGCACTCCGTCAAAATGTCCACCGGCTTGATCGGCTCCAGAGCCAGCATAAGCCGGCCCGACTCGATCCGCGACAGGTCCAGCACTTCGTTAATCAGCGCCAGCAAGTGGTTGCCGGCCTGGATGATTTCCTCCGAGTCTTCCGCCATCTGCTCCAGCCCGGGCTTCTGGTCCAGCTCCGTTTTTATCAGCTGCGCATACCCGAGAATCGCATTCATCGGGGTTCTCAGTTCATGGCTCATGACCGAGAGAAACTCCGATTTGGCGCTGCTCGCGGCGAGAGCCTTCCGTTTTTCCTCCAATAGCGACTCATGAAGCAGCTTGCGTTCCGTAACGTCGTTGATTGTCCCGGTGGCTCCGCTGATTTCTCCGCGTTCGTCGAGCATCGCCTTCGCATAGACCTCCACCCAGCGCGTGTCGCCCTGCCGGGTGACAATCCGGGCTTCAAAGCGGATCGAGTCCTTATGCTCCAAAAACGGAAGGATCGCCGCCATGACCATCCGCTTGTCTTCGGGATGAATAAAGTCGATAAAATCCATCCCCAGGCTTTCCTCCGGATAATAGCCGGTGATCCTCGTCCAGGCCGGATTCAGGAACCGCCAGTTGCCGGCTTTGTCCGTCTGAAACAATACCTCCCGCAAGTTGTTGATGACCGTCCTGTACTGATGGGAGGTATCGACCAGCCGGTCATAAAGGAGCCTGGCCGCAAGGAGATGACGGATCAGCAGGCAGGAATAGACGGTGGCAATCACGATAATGAGCAGGACCAAAAGAAGGATGGTTAAGGAAATCCCGCCGTCGAAGTAGGCAAGGGCCATCAAGGAAGACGTGACCACCCCGCCGATCACATTGAGGATGATCCACTGGCGAAGCGGATTTCCCTTGGCGCGGTGCAGCAAATAAGCGCACAAGACGCCCAGCGCCAGCGTAACCACAAAGTCCAGCGTGTTGACCAGCGGTCCATAATCGAAAAACAACGCCCGGCCAACCGCAGCTGTTCCGGCCGCAGCCAAAATACCGGGCGCTCCTCCTATAACCCCCGCCATCATCAGGCAGAGAAACCGCATGTCCATTTCGATGTTCGCGGAAATCCGGAAGGAAGCCAGCACTATGCATACGGCCAGTATCCCGATCAAAACGCCGACACCGGCTTTCAGCAACGGACGATTGGCTTGAAAATCGAACAGCCGCTGGTTGTAGACCACAAAAAGAACCAGCACCGTGATGCAAATGCACATATCGATCAGAAGCGCGACCAGATTGTTGCCGTCAAGAATCGTCATGCAGGGTTCCACATCCCGGTTCAGTGAGTTTGAAGGCCGTCTTCAGCAAATAAAACGAATGGTAAACCGGGTTCCCACGTTCAGGACGCTGTGAGCGGTAATGCCGCCCCCCATGCTTTCCAAAAGCCGCATGCTGCAGCACAGGCGGTTCGGGTCCGTTCGGGGTGAGGCGTCGGTTCGCCGTTCCGCTCGTCTGTCCCGGTCCCCCTTCTCGTCCAGGCCCGTAAAGAGACGCTTCAGCTTTTCGCGGGGCATGCCCGTTCCGGTGTCCGTAATATGCAAAAGCAGCCGGTTGCGGGTGACGGCATACTTCACGCCGATGCTCCCATATCTTTTATTAAAGATAACGGCATTGGTAAGCAAATTCAATAGAACCAGCTTCAAATAATGCGGGTCCGCCCAAATGCAAGTACGCTGCCAGTCGGCGGGCATGCAATGGCGGACGGTCAGCTTCTTCTCCTCGGCCAGGGGCTCGACGGCGCGCAGGCACTCTTCCATTAATCCGGCAAGCGCGATCTCTTCAAAGCGAAGCCGCAGCATCGGCATCCGAAGGCCGGACAGCTCCGCCATCGTGATATCCAAATCTGTCATATTAGGTTCCTCATTACGGGCCGTACTCCGGGCCCCCCTTTCCCAAAGCCGGCGTTACGTTATAATAGAAGCGATCCTGTCTTGCGTCGGGGAGGACGAACGCTAATGAACGAAAGCAAACGAATCTTGATTGTGGAAGACAACAAAGCGAATTTGAGGCTGATGCAGCGCTTTCTCGCCCAAAGCGGCCTGAGCGCGTCCGCAGCGGAGAATGGCGAAGAAGCGTGTCTCGCGGTGGCTCGTGAAAGCTACGATCTGGTTTTGATGGACGTGCAGATGCCTGTGATGGACGGCCTGGAGGCGACCCGGCGGATACGCGGCTTGTCCCTTTGCCGTCAGCCGGTCATCATCGCATTGACCGCCAATGCGCTCAAGGAAGACCAGGACAAGTGTCTCGCAGCCGGGATGGACGATTATATCAGCAAACCGGTTATGCTCCCCGCCCTGCAGGAAACGCTGAAGCGCTGGCTCAGCCTGTCCGAGCCCAGGACCGCCCGTCCGCAAACCGGGGAGGAGTTTTCGGAAAACGACCCGGTTGATGTGCGGCTCTGGGAATCGTGGCTCCATGGCGGCGACGCTGCCGCCGTGTGCGAGCTGCTCCGCAGCTTCCTCGAGCAAAGCGATCAAAGGCTCGCCGGGCTGCTGGACCGGGCGGCCATTGCGGATTGGACCGGCATGCGCCGGCTCTGCCATGATTGGAAAGGAAGCTGCGGCAATTTCGGCTTTGCCGGCACCGCCCGGCTGCTCGCCGAAACGGAGCGGCTGCTGGATGCGAAGGAAACGCTTGCCGCTTCCGCAGTTTCGGAGATACAGGAAAGCTATGAGCTCTCCCGGCAGCGGGCCGAAGCCTGGATGAAATGCCGCGGCGGTTCGGCGGAGGCGCTTTAGGCGAACACCGCGGCGAGCTCCGCCAGCAGGCGTTTAACCGCTTTCTCATCCCCATTCCTGGCGGCCTGCTCAAGCGCTTCTCCGAGCCGGCCGGCCTCCGGCATCCCGTAAGCGGCCCCGCTTCCCTTCAGCCGGTGGCCGAGCCGCTCGGCCCGCGCCCAGCCTTCTCCGGCGGTCCATTCGCGAAACAGCAGCAGCTCCGCCCGGTTGCGTTCCCGGTATCCGTCCGCCAATTCGCCGGCGGCGTCCGCCCCGCCGGACGGCGATAGCGGAGCGCCCAGACCGTACCGGTCCAGCGCCGTCCTCAGCATTTCCCTGCCAATCGGCTTCGGCAGACAGTCGTCGCAGCCTGCGTCCAGACATTTTTTACGCTGTTCCTCTCCTGTATAAGCGGTCAACGCGATCACCGGCACCCGAGTCCAGCCGTTCTGAAGCTCCAGCCGGCGGATTTCGCGAGCCGCCTCGTAGCCGTCCATCACCGGCATCTGCATGTCCATCAGAATCAGATCATAGGCTTGTTCGGAAAACTTGCTTACCGCTTCCGCTCCATCCATGCAAAAGTCGGTCCGGCAAGGGTAGTCTTTTAAATAGAATTGCAGAAGCATCCGGTTATCCGCCGCGTCCTCCGCTACAAGAATGGTCAACAATCCGCTCCCCCCTTGCACATGCTCCCTCAATTATCCGCCATTCCGGCCTCATTCGCCAGCGTTTTGTACCGGTCCGCAACCCATTCCGGCCGCAGCACCGACACTTGTCCCCATTCGCAGAACCCGATGTCGGAAAAGGCCTGCCGGTCCTCGTTATAGCGCGGAGGGTACAAATCCGTAAACGCCACGACGGGAAAAACACGGTCGACCAGAAGGGCCGCCTTATGCTCTCCCAGCTTCAGCAGGAGCAGCTGGGACCGGTCGGCCGCTTCCTGCCGCGGCAGCCGGAAGAGCTCGCGCATGCGGAGAACCGGAATCATTTTTCCGCAAAACTTGTAAGAGGGACGATCCCCGTTATCCGGTACCGGAATTTCCGGAGAACGGACGATTTCGTGAACATAACCGATGGCAATGGCAATTAAGTCCTCCCCGATTCCGATCGGAAGGTACTGGTCATGCCGTCTTTTGTCCTCCAGCATGCGCTCTAGGTCCCCTTTCCAGTTCATGTAAATGCCCCTTTCGAATTATTTCGGCTGTTTTTCGTTTTTCATTTTCCATAATCTTTATGTAATCGAAATGAAACAAAAATGAAGATTTATAAATTGAGTATGGTATAATTTGTCCAGACACAAATTTCCGGGGGAAGCATTATGCAGGGACATACCGCATTGATCGTAGACGACGATCCCGATATTCTTTTGTTGCTGAAGAACGTGCTGGAAAGGGAAGGCATGCGCGTTATCACCGTTGCAAGCGGTACCGACGCGCTTCGCGTCTTGAATGAAGAGCCCGATCTGTCGATTGTCCTGTTGGATATCGTCCTGCCAGATGAGAACGGCCTGTCCATCATCAGCAAAATTCGCAATCAAGTAGCCGTTCCGATCCTGTTCCTGAGCGCCAAAGACCGGTCGATGGACAAGATCGTCGGCCTGGAGCTGGGCGCGGATGATTACATTACAAAGCCTTTTCATGTGGACGAGCTGGTGGTCCGAATCAAATCTCATATCCGGCGCGAAGAGCGCCGGTCGGCCCGAACGCCGGAACGCGGCTTGATCCTGCAATGCGGGGAGCTTGCGATCAACCGGGAAACGTACGAAGTGAACAAAAACGGAAGCCGAATCGATCTGTCCACCAAGGAATTCCAGATT
Source organism: Gorillibacterium sp. sgz306347 (assembly GCF_059735245.1). Taxonomy (NCBI): domain Bacteria; kingdom Bacillati; phylum Bacillota; class Bacilli; order Caryophanales; family Paenibacillaceae; genus Gorillibacterium; species Gorillibacterium sp. sgz306347. The sequence continues at coordinate 89,203 of NZ_JCAPET010000009.1, read as the reverse complement.
CTCGCTTACCTGATGGAAAACCGCAACCGCGTATTGAGCCGGGAACAGATTTACAACGCGATCTGGGGCATGGACGACCTGGGCGAAGTCAGCACCGTCACGGTGCATCTCAAAAACATCCGCTCGAAGCTCGACCCCGAGCACCGCTACATCAAAACCATATGGGGCGCCGGCTACAAATTCGTGATTCCGTCGTAACCAAATGGTCTCCCCTTACAAAAAAACAACCGGACCCGGGAATGAAAAACGTTTCCGGTCCGGTTGTTTTTTTGCCGCCTGAAGACATGCGGGCGAGGTCTGCTGAACGGCCAGGAATGGCGCATAACTTTCTGTTAACCCCCGGTAAGCTTACCGGTTCAGCAGGCTGCCCACATAGCGAAGCAGCTCGTTGGCGCAAACGGGGCAGTAGCCGTGCCCCTCGATCAGCCGCGCGGTTACCTCGTTGATCCGCTTCAGCTGCCGTTCGTCCGGCGTCTTGGTCGATGTCGTGATTTTGACGACATCCTTGAGGTCGGCGAACAGCTTTTTCTCCACCGCCTCGCGCAGGCGTTCGTGCGAGCTGTAATCGAACTTTTTGCCTTTGCGGGAATAAGACGACATCCGGATGAGGATTTCCTCACGGAACGCTTTTTTGGCGTTTTCGGATACCCCGATCTGTTCTTCGATGGAACGCATCAGCCGCTCGTCGGGATCGACGGCCTCGCCCGTCAGCGGGTCCTTGATTTTGCCCCAGTTGCAGTAGGCCTCAATGTTGTCCAGGTAGTTCTCAAACAGCGTTTTGGCGGATTCCTCGAACGAATAGACGAACGCCTTCTGCACTTCCTTTTTGGCCAATTCGTCGAACTCCTTGCGAGCGGTTGAAATGAAATTCAGGTAACGCTCGCGCTCATCCTTGGTAATCGAAGGATGCTGGTCGAGGCCGTCCTTCAGCGCGCGGAGCACATCCAGGGCGTTCACGCAGTGCACATCGGGTTTGATGAGGGCGCTGGATATCCGGTTGATGACGTACCGGGGATCGATGCCGTTCATGCCTTCGTCAAGGTACTCGTTTTGCATCTCCTTCAGGTCGGCTTCCTTAAAGCCCTCGATGGTCTCTCCGTCGTACATCCGCATTTTTTTCACCGGGTCCATTCCCTGCTTGCGCGAGTCCTTCAGCCGGGTCAGGATCGAAAAAATCGCCGCCGTCTTGAGGGCGTGCGGAGCGATATGAATGTGGTTCATGTCGCTCTGGCCAATCAGCTTCGTGTATATCTTCTCTTCCTCGGACACCTTCAGGTTGTACGGAATGGAAATAACGATCATCCGCGACTGGAGCGCCTCGTTTTTCTTGTTCGCGATGAACGACCGGTACTCCGTTTCGTTGGTATGGGCGACGATCAGCTCATCCGCCGAGATGAGGGCGAAACGCCCGGCCTTGAAGTTGCCTTCCTGCGTCAGCGAGAGGAGGTTCCACAAAAATTTCTCGTCGCATTTCAGCATTTCCTGGAATTCCATCATCCCGCGGTTCGCCTTGTTTAATTCCCCGTCGAACCGGTAGGCGCGGGGGTCGGATTCCGAGCCGAACTCCGTAATGGTGGAAAAGTCGATGCTCCCGGTGAGATCGGCGATGTCCTGGGATTTCGGGTCGGACGGACTAAAGGTCCCGATGCCGACGCGGGCCGTTTCCGAGATCAGCACCCGTTCGACCGGCACGTTCTCGATCCGGCCGTCGAATTCGGTTCTCAGCCTGAGCTGGCAGTGCGGGCAAAGCGTTCCCTCGATGCGCACGCCGAGCTCCTTTTCGATATCCGGCCGCAGCTCCAGCGGAATCAAATGCAGCGGGTCCTCGTGCATCGGGCAGCCTTCGATCGCGTATACCGCGCCTTCGTCGGTCCGCGAAAACCGCTCCAGCCCCCGTTTCAGCATCGTAACCAGCGTCGATTTGCCTCCGCTGACCGGTCCCATCAGCAGCAGGATCCGCTTGCGTACGTCCAGCCGCCGGGCCGCCGAATGGAAGTATTCCTCCACCAGCTTTTCGAGCGGCCGGTCCAGCCCGTAAATTTCGTTCTCGAAAAATTTATATTTGAGCTGGCCGTTTACGTTCTCCACGCCTTCGGAAGCGATCATCCGGTATACGCGGGTGTGGGCGCTCATCGCCAGCTCCGGCTGCTCCCGAACTTTGCCGATGTACTCCGCAAACGTCCCTTTCCATGTCAACCGCTCGTTTTCTTCCCGGTGAGCCGCTATCCGTTCAAAGATATCCATAATCGGGTGGCCTCCTCTCCCTGCATCGCAAAATGCACCGTATTAATAAGTATGCGGACGAAGAATTGAAGTTGCCCGAAATTTGCCTACTTGCTGGAATGTTTCTTTACAAGGCTTCATAGAATAGAGTAAAAAGAATCGGAGGTTCCGCCCGGGCCGTGGTTCGGGACGTGAGGCAAGCGAACGCTTGTACGCGAATTTCCGCGCGGATATGCTATAATGGCTCTAGTAAAAAGGCCATTTGCAAGGAGTCGTGGGGAATGCCGATTCAAAGCGAAACCGAGCTGTATGCGCCGGTTAAAGCGTTTTTCGAACGGTTGGGATACGAAGTAAAAGGGGAAGTTCTGCGCTGCGACCTGGTCGCCGTGCGCGGAGAGGAAGAGCCGGTGCTGGTCGAGCTGAAAAAGACGTTTAACCTGCCCTTGCTGGTGCAGGGGATCGAGCGGCTTCGGCGCTCCGGCCGGGTGTACCTCGCGGTCGAGCAAAACCGCAAGGGCAAAGCGCCTTACGGGCTGCGCTGGAGCGAGCTGCAGCGGCTGTGCCGGATGCTCGGGCTCGGGCTTTTGGTCGTGCGGTTCTACAAAACAAAGCCGCCGGTCGTGGAGGCACTGTGCGATCCGGGGCCTTACGAGCAACCGCGCCGCCAGCGGCACACCGTCCGGCTCGTGCGCGAGTTCCGCGAACGGAGCGGGGACTACAACATCGGCGGCAGCAGCAAGGTCAAGCTGATGACCTCGTACCGGGAAAAGGCGCTGCTCTGCGCCCACTGCCTGAGCCTGGAGGGACCGCTTTCGACCAAGCTGCTGCGGGAGAAGACGGGCAACGACAAAGTGACCGCCATGCTGCAGCACAACTATTACCTGTGGTTCCGCCGCCAGTCGCGAGGCGTTTACGAGCTGACGCCGGCAGGCCGGCAGGCGCTCGCGGACTATGGGGAAACGCTCGCCGCCATTCTGGACCGGCGCGGGCCGCTGGAGACGATTTCCGCCGCAAGCGTGACGCCCGGGCAAGCCGTCACTTTGGCTACAGGCATCGGCAAAAAAACGAACAAAAAAACGAGGATAACCCGCAAGCCAAAAACGACTTGAGGATCGTCTCGTTTTGAGAGCAGCGGGGAGGCGGCCTACATCCCGTGCCGGAAGCCGTTCAGAATCTTGTGAATCCAGATGGCCGCCTGGACGCCTTCGCCCATGGCGATCGCGGCCTGTTCGGCGTGCGCCCCGAGATCGCCCGCTACCCAAACGCCGGCAACGTTGGTCATCTTGGACCGGGGGTCGGCTGCGATATGTTTGTTTTCCAGCCGCTCCACGCCCAGCTGGCGGGCAAGCTCGGATTCCACCTCGTTGCCGCCGAACGCCAGAAACCCGCGCTCGGCTTCCACCATCCGCCCGTCCGCCAGTTCCACGCCGTGAACAGTGCCGTCTCCGTCCGTATGCAGGCAGACGGCTTCTTCCTCCACGTATTCGATCGAAAGTCCGTCCAGCCGCTCACGCAGACCGGAGGGCACTTCCTTCCGCTCATGATTGATGTAGACGAGATCGGTAGTCCGCTCCGAGAGCAGCAGCGCCATCCGTGCGCCCGCCTCGCCCGACCCGAGCACGAAGGTTCTGCGGTTTTGAATCTCGTAGCCGTCGCAGTCGGGGCAAACGTAAACCGACTGGCCCATGCAGGAGACCAGATTGGGCAGCTCGGGAAAACGGTCGGACAGCCCGGTGGCCAGCAAAAGCGTACGGGCCTCATAGACCCGGCCCGAAGCCCCGGTAAGCGTAAATTCAAATCCATGCCCCTTCATTTCCTTCGCCGCTTCCACCACTTCGTCCTCCGCAAAACGGATGCCGTAACGCTCCGCATGCAGCCGGCCGGCCCGGCGAAGCTCGGCCCCGGAAACGCCGTCCGGAAAGCCGAGCAGGTTATGGTAATTCCGGCAGAGCGACGAACGGCCTTTGCCCGCGTCGATAACCAGAACGTCATGAACGGAATACCGGCCGAGCTGGACCGCCGCTTGAAGACCGGCGATGCCGCCGCCGACGATAATGCAGTCATACACGGTTGCGCCCTCCTTTTCAGGTTTCTATACCCTTAACCACTGCGTTCCCGGTTGAAGCGCAGCCTAAGGATGGAAGGGAGGAGAGGGCGAGCGAAACGAGAGCCGCCCCTGCTAGGAGGCGGAATGCTTCTTCGGCAGCCAGATCAAAGCAAGCTGGGTCGACGCCGCAAGCAGCAGCACGAGGGTCAGCCGGCCGGTATCCATGTCCCCGCTGAACAGAATCAGGGAGGTGATGGACAGGACGCGTCCCGCGTTCAAAAAGCTCTCGCGAAACACGACCGCTTCAATGCGGAGCTGGCCTTTGAGCGGAAGCCGCGACGTGACCCCAAAATAGTAGGAGGTCATCGTGTTGCCCTGCAGCGGGTTAAACAGCGCGTTCATCACCAGAAAGCCGATGACCGTCACAAGGGCGTACTCGATCTGCAGGAGCAAAGCGCCGCCGAGGTAGCCGGCCGCCGCGACGGCCAGGTAGAGGGTCCGCTTTTCCTCGCGCGCGAATTTGGACAGCGCCATCGCCATGATGATGGAAACGGCGGAAAACATGGCGCCCAGATACCCGACGAGGTCCTCGCGCGGAAGCGCCCGAAACAGCAGGATGTTCGGCAGGAAGAGCATGATTCCCTGAAAAAGCCCCATCGCGAAATAGCCCGCCAGAGCACGCAGCCATTCCCGGTCGCGCAGCATCAGCAGCGGGCCGAAATGCAGAAAGTAGCGCTTGCTTCTTGACTGGACCGCCTTGATTTTGAGGCTTCCGAGCGCAGCCCCGAGGAGCAGGACGAACGACGCGGCAAACACCATCAGATACCCCGCCAGCTGCTCGCTTCTTGCGATAACAAAGCCTGCCAGCGCGGGACCGAGCAAGCCGGCCGCCGTAAAAAACACGGTGTTGAACGCCACGTACCGGATCCGGTTTTTCTCGGTGGACACGTCATACATCAGCACGATATAGCCAACCCAATAAAAGCCGCCGCCGATGCCGGCAAACACGGCAAACCACATGTAGGAATGAACCAGGCCTTCCTGAACCAGCAGCACCACCATATAAAAAGCTGCCGTCAATGCGATGCCCGCCCGGTAAACGACAAGCGGGTCCTTCTTCTTGGCGATCCAGCCGCCAAGCGCAAAAGCGAACGGGGAAACGGAGAAGTTCAGGATGTTGTATAGGCCGTTTAACGTCAGGTCCTCCGTCAGCCGCCACAAGTAAAGGTTCAGGAACACACCGGACATGGAAGCGCCAAACTGGAAAAGAAAATGAATCAGCAGCGACGCCACGGCGTCTTTTGAAAGCCTGCGTTCAGGGGGAATCGAGCCGCCCCGCGTCCCCAGCCTCTGCCGGATGTGACGGATCATTTGCATGTTGTGGAAGCGCACTCCTTCTTGAGGTTCGAATAGGTCAGTCGGTACGCCCACATTCTATCACATCGGAACCGGTTTGCGGTTTCTTTTTGGCCATTTCCGCAGCCAAACAAAAAAGAGGCGTCCGCCGCCGGTTTGTCCGGCCCGATACGCCCCATTTTCGGGTGGCTCTATTCTTTTTTCAAACGGTTGATATCCCGCTTGCATTCTCCGCAAATGTGGCGCTCCTTGTATTCGGACACCTCTTCCATCGAGCCGCAGAAGACGCACCGCGGACGGTAGCGCTCGAGCAGGATCTGGTCGCCCTGGACCAAAATCTCGATAGGGTCCCCTTCATTCATTTGATACCGTTTGCGCAGCGATTTGGGCAACACGATTCTGCCCAGTTGATCCACTTTCCGAACAATTCCAGCCGGTTTCATACCTTTCCCCTCACTCTTTCCATGTTAGTTGGTTGGCCGCACCCGCGCCGCTAGGCGCGCTGCCGCACCGTTCACCGCAAACCGGCGAATCCGGTTTGCCGGAGGCCTTCGTACAAGACGATTGCCGCCGAATTGGACAAATTCAGCGAACGGATCCCTTCTCCCATCGGAAGACGGATGCAGCGGTCCCGGTGGGCCGCCAGAATGGCAGGGGGCAACCCCTGCGTTTCTTTGCCGAACACAAAAAAATCCCCATCCCGGAATGAAAAATCGGTGTACGTCTTGTCCGCCTTGGTGGTGGCGAAAAAGAAGCGTCCTTCCGGGTACTTGCGTTCGACTTCCTCAAATGAATCATGATACTCCAGCTTGACGGACGGCCAATAATCCAGTCCGGCGCGCTTCAGGACTTTGTCATCGGTGGAAAAGCCCAGAGGCCGCACCAAATGAAGAAACGTCCCCGTCGCCGCGCAGGTCCGGGAGATATTCCCCGTATTTGCGGGAATTTCAGGCTCCACCAAGACAATGTGAAAAGCCATTTGGGTACACCTCTCATCTTTTCTATTATACATGATTCTCACAAAGTAACAAATTTAACACGGCGTTTATTTTTCGTTAATCTTCCGATTACCTGCGCCCATCATAATGGAAACAGAATCCGGAGAGGAGATGCACCCGTGAACAAAAAGAAAATTTTGGTGGTGGACGATGAGCCGGCGATCGCCATGCTTCTCGACTTTAACCTGAAATTGGCCGGTTACGACGTCCGCTGCGTTCATGACGGAGAGGCGGTGTTTGAAGCGCTGCCGGAATTCCGTCCGGATCTCATCGTGCTTGATCTCATGCTTCCGAAGCTGTCGGGCATCCAGGTGTGCCGCCGGCTGCGCAGCGTCAATAACATGGTACCGGTCATTATGCTCACCGCCCTCCAGGATCTGAGCGAGAAAATCGCCGGGCTCGACAACGGGGCCGACGATTACATGACCAAGCCCTTCAGCCCGCAGGAGCTGATCTCCCGCATCCAGGCCATCCTGCGCCGCACGGATGCGCTGCCCGGCTCGATTTCCGTATCGGAAGCCATTGAAATCGGCGCTTTGCGTGTCTCTCCGGCAAGCCGTGAAGCCAGCATCGGCGGACGGCTCGTGGATCTGACGCCCAAAGAATTCGAGCTGCTGCTGTTCCTGTGCCGCCACCGGGGCAAAGTGCTGTCCCGCCAGCAGCTGCTCCACGGCGTTTGGGACTATCATTATCTGGGCGACACGCGCATTGTGGACGTGCACATCAGCCATCTCCGGGACAAAATCGAAAACAACCCACGCCAGCCCGATTACATCGTAACGGTCCGCAACGTCGGCTACAAGCTTTCCGAGCAGGCTGCCGGTCTGTCTTCCCGGGCCAAGTAAGCTCGCGATGCGGTTTCCGTTCTGTCTTCCCGGGCCAAGTAAGCTCGCGATGCGGTGTCCGGCCGCCCGGCTCTTTTGCCGCCGCGTGAGCAGCATCTTTCATTGGCCCCTCCCCGCATGCTACAATCAGCATGAAATCTTTTATGCGGTGGAGTGCAATAATCATGAGAGTACACGAGCTACGGACAGGCAAAGCGTTTACCTCGGCTGACATGCGCGAGATGTCCCGGCTTGCGGGCGCGTTTCACTCCGACATCCAGCTGCTGCTGGACGAGGACCGCGTCAGCATCGATGCGAAGAGCATCTTCGGGATGATGGTGAACCCGCTGCACGCGGGAACCCCGCTCACCATCCGGACAAAAGGCAAAGACGAAGAAGAAGCGCTCCTGTTTATGATCGCCCAATTGGAAGCGACCCCATAAAAAAACGCCGCCGTTTCCGGGCCGCTCTCTTGCGAGAAGCAGGCTCCGGGAACGAAGCGGCGGTTTTTTTTGCGCCCGGAAGGCGCGCATGAGCAGCCGGCCATGCCGGTTGCCATCCCGCTTTTTCCGCTAAAGGATGATCCTTTTTACCCGTTGCGTTTCTGGAAATCGGCCATGAAATCCGCAAGCGCCTTGCAGGCTTCATAGGGCACGGCGTTGTAGGTGGAGGCGCGCAAATGGCCGACGCTGCGGTGGCCTTTGAGGCCGATGAACCCGGCCGCCTGGAATTCCTTGATAAACTGCTTCTCCAGCTCTTCATCGGTCAGCTTCCAGGTAATGTTCATGATGGAACGGCTCTTCTTTTCGGCCAAGGCCTGATAGAACCCGCCGCTGTTATCGATCGTGTTGTAGATGAGATCGGTTTTCTCCCGGTTCAGCTTCTCGACCGCCGCCAGCCCGCCGAGCCCCTTGATCCATTTCAGCACCAGCCCGACCATATAGACGCCAAAAACCGGCGGGGTGTTGTACAATGAATCATTTTTCACATGGGTGCTGTAACGGAGCATGGTGGGCAAGCTTTTGGGTGACGCCTCCGCCAGCTCTTCTTTAATGATGACGACCGTTACCCCGGAAGGCCCGAGGTTCTTTTGCGCGCCGGCATAGAGAAGCGAAAACTTCGATACGTCAAACGCATGGCTGAGAATGTCGCTCGACATGTCGGCCACGAGGGGCACATCCCCGGTATCCGGAAATTCGGCATACTGGGTTCCGGCAATCGTTTCGTTGGAGGTAATATGAAGGTAAGCGGCGTTGTCGGGAATGTTGATTTCGGAAAGATCCGGGATGTTCAGCAGCCCTTCCTTGGACTGGGCGGCGATTGCCGTTTCCCCGATCAATTGGGCTTCCTTGATGGCTTTTTCCGCCCAGCTGCCGGTATGTACGTAGGCGCCCACTTTGCCGGCGGAAAGCAGATTCATCGGCACCATGGAAAACTGAGTGCTGGCTCCGCCTTGAAGGAATAATACTTTGTAGCCGTCCGGGATGGACAGCAGCTCCTTCAGCAGGTCCTGGGTTTCCGTATTCACTTGCTCGTATTCCTTGCTGCGGTGGGATACTTCCATGATGGACATTCCGATCCCCTGATAGTCGACCAGTTCTTCCTGGGCCTTCTGCAGAACCTCCAACGGAAGCGCTGCCGGTCCCGCATTGAAATTGTACGCCCGCTTGCTCATTTTCTCCTCACCTTTCGCCATCCGCGCCAAACCCTTTGGGGCTTTCACGCTTTAATTGGTTTCTATTGATTATAGCCGAATCTCCCCGGACAAGGATATAAAAAAATTTATCGAGGAGGAAAATGTTATGAATGCTTCGGCCCCCCATCTGTTTGCCGCCATCCCGGTTCCGGCGGAGCTCAAACATGCGGTGCACGAACGCTGCGAGGCGCTCCGCACCTCCGGGCTGGCCTTTCGCAAGTGGACCCACCCGGAGGATTATCACATCACGCTAAAATTTTTCGGTTCGGTTCCCGAAGCGGATACGCTAGCGGTCGCCCGGCGCCTGCAGGAGGCCGTCTCCGGCTGCGCTCCCTTTGGCCTCGCCCTTCAAGGGCTCGGGAGCTTCGGGGCTGCGGATGCGCCCCGGATTCTCTGGACGGACGTAGCGGGCGACACCGGCTCGCTCGCCGGGCTGCAGCGCAAGGTGGAGGAAGCGACGGCCCCGCTCGGCTATCCGACGGAAAAGCGGCCCTACCGGCCGCATGTGACGCTCGCCCGGCAGTACAGAGGGACCTTCGATCCGCGTCCGATCCTCGAAAAGGAACGCGCTGACCGGTGGCAGCTTCCTGCCGAATGGGAGGCTGATGAAGCGGTGCTATACCGGACCCGGCTTGGACAAGCGCCGATGTACGAGCTTGTGGAGCGGTTTGCTCTGGCTCAGAAATGAGTTCCGAGAGGCGGCAAACCGATGAAATTGAAAAATAACCACTTTGTTTGACGAACGCTGACTACCTTTGTCACCCTTGCAGGATAACCCATATTTGGAATAGAAGTTAAAAAGCAAACCAAATGCAAAGCGGGTGATCCCAATGAATTATTTAAAAAGCAGAGAAGCGGCAAAGGTGCTGGGCGTCAGCGTCACCACGATCAAACGCCTCGCCTCGGCCCATCCCGACCGGTTTGAAAAGGACGCCTCCGGCCATTACGTCTTTACCCCCGAGCAGGTCGGCGAGCTGAAGACGTTCCGGGAGATGCCGGACGCCGCGCAGCGCGCCGTGACCGGAGGCCCAGCCTCCCGCGAGGCAGAAGCGGTCAAGGAGACGGCGGGAGACCCATCAAGTGCCACTGACCAGGCCGGCCTTTTCCCCTCCGGTGCCGAGCCCGTTTCCGGTGAGCATGCCCGCCCCTTCGCAGCCGGCGCCGCGCCCGTTCCTCCGGAGCGGACCGGCCTTTTGACAGGCGGGGCACTGCCGGTCCGTACCTCCGCCGACAGCTCTCCTTTTTCCGCTGGTATTGGCACCGGGGTCGCAAAGCCTGCTTACATGACGGATGATTTGCCTCGCGTAACAGAAGCTTCGCTGTGCGCAGAGAACGGAAGGACTACCGTTCATGAGGCGGAGCTGTTTGAGGAGCCGGCCGCACCCCCTTCTCCCCGTCTCGGCTCGCCGGCCGCCGCAGCCTTTTCCGCCGTGCCCGCCGCCGTCCCGTGGGACGACATTAAGCAGCGGCTGAACGAAATGGAGCGCAAGCTGTCCCGCAAGGCGGGAGACGTCGTTCACCTCCAGGTGCTGGAGCACCGCAGGGAAATCGAGGAGCTCCGCCGCTCCGTCAGCGAGCTGGCCTGCAGCCTGGACTCGCTCTCGCAGGTATTCACCGAGCTGCAGACCAAAACGGCTGCGAGCGCCCCGAATCCGCAGGAACGGTCCGGCAAACGGCGGTTTCGGCTCGGGTCTTTGCTGTAGCCGCCGCCTTCTTCCCGACCTTTTTTTCTCCTCCTATCCCTTTGCGGTCTTCGGACCGCGTTTTTTTTGCAAAGAAAGACGGGCCCATACGTTAACTATAGGATTCAAAAATTCTAATACAGTCCCAAGTTATCACCTGAAGTACATGCTTAAGCATTCGTTTAAATAGACAAGGATTGTATGATTCAACCAGTAATATGGTGTGTATATTTGCCAGACCTATAGGGCATTAATAAACATGAACAAAAACAGAGGTAATTAGTGTATGAGAAGGGAAGCTTGTACGGTGAATCACAATCGCCAACTTCTAATATCAACGGATATTGCCGGCAAACCATTCGCGTTTGTCCCATTGCTTAGTCGTATGTATCGTCTTAATCAAAATGAAACGTCATTAAAGAAAGTTGAAGATGACGTATACATACTTACTGATGTATCTGAGGTTCCTGGAGTAGAGGCAGATTTCAATAATGAAGTGGCAACACGGGGAATAGACTCCCTACAAAGAAAGCATACCCCTGGAATTGCATTAGTGATAACCCAAAATTGTAATCTCGGATGTAATTACTGCCTTGCAAAGCAGGGGACTTTTGGATTACCAATTAGAAACATGAAATCAAGTGAAGTTTTATCCAGGATTGATTCACTTTTTGAAATGGAGCCTAACATCGATTTCATTAAGTTTTTTGGAGGAGAACCTACTCTACGTATGGATCTAATCGAAGACGTATGTAATCACGTAACGAAAATCCTTGGGAAAAATGTACATTTCGCACTTGCTACAAACGGTACAACGAACGCCAAAGAACAAGTTGGATTGTGGAAAAAGTTTAGAGTAAGTGTTTCCGTCAGCATTGATGGACCTGCTAAAATTCACAATGCAGTGCGTATTCGTAAGGACGGAACCGGTAGTTTCGAGGCTGTGATGTTGTATTGCAACACATTACGCGAACAAGACTTTCCTTTTGCTGCTGTAGCAGTATTCGATGAAAGGCATTTACAAAATAAATTTTCGTATTTAGATACAATAAGATACTTAAACACAATTAGCCCTTTAGTAAAAGTACAATTCGTTGAAGCTCTTGGAGATGCCGTTGGGAATAGTAACAATAGTCCTTTAACAATCAGTGAAGTAAAGAGACAAGTAGTAAATGCGGTCGACGAAATTATGCGGACTATTCGTAATAACTTCGTTAATTGGGAAGACCCCGGCAGTTGGATGTATGACAATAACCTCTATAGATTTATTTATGCGATTGTGAAAGAAATTGCTCGACCTTATACGCATGCATGTACAGCATCACATCTTACTACCGTATTCCCGTCTGGAGAACTGACCGCTTGTTATACATTTTCTGAGAGTAAAGAACTCAGCTATGGGGACCACAAAACAGACGTTAATGTTCTAACAAACAAAAAAAGGAATTTCCAAATTGAACATGAATGGAATGCTTTATCAAGCCATGGTGCAACAGTACCTTGGTATAGAGGTGTAGTCGGAGATATTTGTGTAGCGGATATGATGAATTCACCCTACGGGAGGTTACAACAAAGTGATTTTTATCAAGCGTATCAGGAAACTGCGGTTTTACGAATACTCCAACACCTGCCAACATTTAAAGACAAGCCGTTGGAAAATATAAGGTTGTTGCATGCAATTGAGAAACACAGATTACTGACTGGAGAATATACAAAAAAAATCAATTGACAGAAAGGTGATAAAAATGTCAGAACGAATTAGCTTAGATACTGCCTCGGTAACTTTGAATGATTTATTTAAAGAAGCTATAAAATGGGAAACTCTTAAATCCTCAGACTTAACAGACGACCAGTTAGCAATAGTTAATCTAAAACGTGTGATTGAAAACAAGGATGCTGCGCCCCTTGGTGGCGGAAAAGAATGCTTTATTTGCGGCACTGGCGCCTAATTTTTTTAACCATTTAGTAAAAGAGGGCTTTTAATGACAGCCACACCAATAATGCTTAACATTAAGCGCGTTACACAAGAAGATCCGAGGAAATATTGTGCGCCAGCTTGTATTCAAATGATCTTAGCAGCTTATGGTGTAGAACGGGCGCAGGCAGAGATTTGGACTGCCTGTCGTCCTTTACTTGCCCCGCAATCAACTGAAGTTTGGTATACCGATCCAGAAGCTGTTGGAGTTTATTTAAATTCGATCGATGTCATTTCATCAAAATTTCAGGTCAACGACCTCAGTTTTGATGATATCACCAATGCCCTAAGTAAAATTGCAAGGAACATTGCGTATTACCAACACGCTCCGACAATTTTGGTTTGGGGAGGAGCCCATTGGGTGACCGTTGCAGGTATTCAAGCTTTTTTTCCCGGTGAGGATAAAGAAAACGGAGAAATTTCAGGAATATGGGTAGCTGATCCTGGCAGAGGTACTTCCAGTATTGAATTTAAACCTATAAATGAATGGTTCCTAAATAAATATTTTACTCGAAGTAACGTAAGTAATGATCAATTGTGGAAGGGAAAATATGTAGTTGTTGGAGAAGGTAGCGGAGATCTGGTAAACAACATTAAGATAAAACATACTCCCGTAGGTGGTGGGGGTATAATTTCGCGAGGTGATGTTATTAACATCATCTTAGAAGATATTCAGACCTATGGGTTAGGACTCGCTGAGCCCATTGAGGAAGATAGCGTAACGTCAAAACCTATTACCGTTCGATTTTTGAATTCTGATTCTGAATATTACATTGCACCAATAAAAATAAATAATTCAAGGGCGTGGGCAGCATACATTTCCAGTGAATCGGGAACAATTCTTAATTCATTAACTGGGATTATCTATGCGGATGTTTTGCCATTACCTCCTACAAAAGAAGATTTAAAAAGATTATTGGAAAGTAAATTAGGAATAACAAATGATATAATTCGTGAAACCGATGGGCTTTTTTGGACGGCGTGTCGTGAACTAACTTCAATGTTTAACGTCGTGCGAATTGTCGAGGTTAACGAAAAAAAGTATTTTATTTCTTCCGATGGGGAAATTCATGATATGCTTCACTCAGAAACAAGCTCGGGTTATTTAGCCGGTTAACTCCGAGCGTTACAAGGTTTGCGAAGGCTAACGAGGCCAGAAAAAACTTCGCAAGCGAAGAAGGTTAGCGTGGGCTGTGAAGCTCAGGATCGAGCCGGAGCCCGTGTTTGGCGTTATAACTACTGAGGGTATCCCAAAAGTCGCCTTTTGGGATACCCTCTTGCATGATAAGGAGATAAGTTCTTATACGTCGAAGTACAGGTTGTATTCGTACGGATGAATGCGGATGGCAACGGCTTTCGCTTCTGCGCGTTTGAACTCGATGTAGTTGGCGATGAAATCCTCGGAGAACACGCCGCCTTCGGTCAGGAACTTGTGGTCCTTCTCGAGATTGTCGAGCGCTTCGTCCAGGGAGCCCGGCACGCTGCGGATTTGCTTGAGCTCTTCTTCCGGCAGCTCGTAGATGTTCTTGTCGAGCGGACCGTAGCCCTTGGCGCGTGGGTCGATCTTGTTCTTGATGCCGTCCAGACCGGCCAGCAGCATGGCGGAGAACGCCAGGTACGGGTTGGACGTGGTATCCGGGGTCCGGAATTCGATCCGGCAGCCTTTCGGCGTTACGGCAGCGACCGGAATCCGGACGGCTGCGGAACGGTTGCCTTTGGAGAAGACCAGGTTAACCGGAGCTTCGTAGCCGGGAACCAGACGCTTGAACGAGTTGGTGCTCGGGTTCGTCAAGGCGATCAGCGCCGGAGCGTGGTGCAGGATGCCGCCGATGTAGTAAAGGGCGGTTTCGCTCAGGTTGGCATAAGCGCCTTCTTCATAGAACAGCGGCGTGTCGCCGTTGAAGATACTTTGGTGAACGTGCATCCCGCTGCCGTTGTCGCCAAAGAGCGGTTTCGGCATGAAGGTGGCGATTTTGCCCCATTGTCTTGCCGTGTTTTGCACGATGTATTTGTATTTCAGGAGGTTGTCGGCAGTTTTGGTCAGCGTGTCGAAACGGAAGTTGATTTCCGCTTGGCCGGCCGTCGCCACTTCGTGGTGATGGCGCTCGATGCGCAGGCCCGATTCGATCAGAAGCCGGCACATTTCGCTGCGGATGTCCTGCTGGGTATCCGTCGGAGCAACCGGGACATAGCCGCCTTTTTGCTTGATTTTGAAGCCCAGGTTTCCGTTCTCTTCCTTGCGTCCGGTGTTCCAAAGCGCTTCTTCGGAATCAACCTCGAAAAAGCTCTTGTTCATTCCGGTTTCGAAACGAACGTCGTCGAAAATGAAGAATTCCGATTCGGGAGCAAAGTTGGCGGTGGTGCCGATTCCGGACTTTTGCAGGTACTCCTCCGCCTTCTGTGCGATGCTGCGCGGGTCGCGGTCATAGCGCTCGCCGTCCGGCGTGAAGATGTTGCACATGATATTCAGAGTCGGATGAGCGGTGAAGGGGTCCACAAACGTGGATTCGGTATCCGGCATCATGACCATGTCGGACTCTTCGATGCCCCGGAAGCCCGGGATCGAGGAACCGTCGAACGCCACCCCGTTCTTGAACGTGTCTTCGTCAACTTCCGCGGCGGGCAGAGTGACGTGGTGTGCTTTACCGGACAGATCAACGAAACGGAAGTCGATCCATTCAATGTTCTTCTCCTTGACTAGCTCCAATACTTTAGCTGCCGACATCTTATAACCTCCCAAATTCCGAACATTCATCGTCTCTATAGCGACTATTGTTCAAGTTTCTTGCTCAATCTTGCGATAATTATAAATCCATCGATTTATGCCGTCAATACTTATGTCAGCTATTTTTTACGACTATGTAAGGTATGATGACACCTGGCGTTCAAGAATAAACCGGTATTTTCCTTGCAGCGGTGCGGGTTTTTGAAGAAACCCGCAGACATAACGCCAACAAGCGAAGGCGATGAACGCCCTTCGCTTGCCCGGTTATAAAAAGGTTTGATTAGCCTGTTTCTTAAAGCGCCCAAGACCCTGCCGGCACCGGCTGTTTTTGCGTTTCAAACCGCTTGCCCACCAGCGGAGCGAGCTTCTCCAGATCGGACAGCAGCGCGGCGAACTGATCCGGGAACAGCGACTGAACCCCGTCGCCGGTCATCGAGTTGTCCGGGTCGGTATGCATCTCGATAATCAATCCGTTGGCGCCGGCCGCAACCGAAGCCTTCGCCATCGGCTCGACCAGCTCCCGGCGTCCGGTGCCGTGGCTCGGATCGGAAATGACCGGCAGGTGGCTGAGCTGCTGCAAAACCGGGATTGCGGCCAGATCAAGCGTGTTGCGGGTATAGGTTTCAAACGTGCGGATGCCCCGCTCGCAAAGCATGACATTGGGATTGCCGCCCGCAAGAATATATTCGGCCGCGTTCAGCAGCTCGTCGTAGGTGGCGCTGAAGCCGCGTTTGAGCAGCACCGGCGTTTGGATGGTGCCGAGCTTGCGCAGAAGATCGAAGTTTTGCATGTTCCGCGTGCCGATCTGAAGAATATCGGCGTATTTGGCGCATACGTCCACGTACTCGGGTGTCATTACCTCGGTAATCGTCAGCAGCCCGTGCTTCCGGCCCGCTTCCGCCATCATCTCCAGCCCCTCGACGCCTACGCCCTGGAAGCTGTAGGGGCCGGTGCGCGGCTTGAACGCGCCGCCGCGCAGCACCTGTCCGCCGGCCTGCTTCACCAGGCGGGCGATCTCGTCGATCTGCCGGGGCGATTCCACCGCGCAGGGGCCGCCCATCACCACCAAGTCCGCTCCCCCGATGCGCACTCCCTTGATGTCGATGACCGTGTCCTGCGGGTGAAAATCCCGGCTGGCGAGCTTATACGACTTCGAAATTTTGACGACCTGCTGGACCCCGTTCATTTGGCGGAGCTGCTCAGCCATCGACGGGTCGATTTTGCCGATGATGCCGATGACGGTATGGTCTTCCCCCCGCGACAAATGCACCCTTGCGTCATGCTTCTCGATGAAACGCACGATTTCGGCGATGCGGTCCTCCGGCACTTGATTGGACGTAATGACGATCATTTCGGTTCCCCCGTTTACTGGATTAATGGTTCGATATTTTCCCGCTTCAACGCTTATACGCTTTTAATCGTTAAAGTGATCATAACAGGCAGCCGCCCATTTTGTCAATGGCATTTATCGCGCCGGTGAAGCGCAAAAAAAAGAAGCCCGCCTCGGCGGAGCTTCCCTATTCAAAATTCCCGAACGCTGCATGACCCGGCCTTAAGCTTTGGCCTTCGGAGCCGGAATCAGCTTTTTCTTGTTAATGGTTCGGACGATTTCCCATGTCGATTGGTCTTGCGGATCGTATTTTTCCAAATAGGCGATCACTTCTTTGGTGATCGGCGTCGGGGTCGACGCCCCCGAGGTGACCGCCACCTTGCGCGCCGGCGCCAGCCAGTCCCGGTTTAACTCGGTGATGTCCGCAATCCGGTAAGCGCGGACGCCCGAGATTTCTTCGGACACCTGGGCCAGTCGGTTGGAGTTGTTGCTTCGGGGGTCGCCTACCACCAGCACCAGATCCGCTTCCTTCGCCTGCTCCGCCACCGCCTCCTGCCGCAGCTGGGTAGCGAGGCAGATTTCATTGTGGATTTCCGCATGCGGATAACGCGCCAGCAGCCGGTTCATGATGTCCTTGATGTCCCATTGGCTCATGGTGGTCTGGTTGGTGATGACGATGCGCTCCGCCTCCACCGCCAAAAGATCGATCTCCTCCGGCTTTTCGATCAGATGCACGCGGCCGGGCGCGATGCCGGCGGCGCCTTCCGGCTCGGGATGCCCCTTCTTGCCGATGTAAATGATTTCGTAGCCTTCCGCCGTCTTGTCGCGGATCAGGTCATGGGTCCGGGTAACATCCGGGCAGGTCGCGTCCACCACCGTAAGCCCCTTCTCCGCAGCCC
Source organism: Gorillibacterium sp. sgz306347 (assembly GCF_059735245.1). Lineage (NCBI taxonomy): Bacteria > Bacillati > Bacillota > Bacilli > Caryophanales > Paenibacillaceae > Gorillibacterium > Gorillibacterium sp. sgz306347. The sequence goes on along the minus strand of NZ_JCAPET010000009.1, from coordinate 71,448 downwards.
GCCGGCGCACCTCGGGGGAGACGCCGTGCGCCGTGAAAATCACGGTGCCCTTGTCGATCCCCTCCAGAATCTCCAGCCGGTTCGCGCCGTCGAGCGTAATAATGCCCTCTTCCTCGAAAAACTCGGTGACGTGCGCATTATGCACAATCATGCCCAATATATGAATCGGGCGCGGCAAATCCAGGTTGCGGGCGGCGCTCATGGCCAGCGCCATGGCGTCCACCACCCCGTAGCAGTAACCGCGCGGCGATATTTTCACAACTTCCACGTTGGTCGCACTCTCCCCTGCCGTATTATTGCAAGCTTTTCCGGCCTCTTCAGTATAACGGCTGGGCCGGCGGTCTACAAATGCTCCGGCTCCGCTTCCTCCTTCACGACCTCCGTGGCCGGAAGCCAGATGCGGAACTCGCTCCCTTCGCCCAGCCGCGTCGTCACCTCGATGGAGCCTTCGTGCTCGTCGATGATCCATTTGGCGATGGACAGGCCAAGCCCCGTACCGGAGGTCTTGCCGCGCGATTCGTCCGCCCGGTAGAAGCGCTCAAAAATATGCGGCACCTGCTCCCTCGCCATGCCGATGCCCGTGTCGCGGATCGCAATGCCGACCTGGCCGGGCGTCTGCATGCCTTCGAGCACTACCTCGCCTTTCGGCGTGTATTTGAACGCGTTCTCGATAAAGATGAACAGCATCTGCCGCAAGTAATCCGCGTTCCCATACACGTAGGAGCCGGCGAGCACCGACAGGTCGCCCACTTTCCATTCGGCTGCGCGGGGAAGATGCGTGGCCTTGCGGCAAACATCCTCGACAAGCGCGTGAAAATCGGTCTGCTCCTTGTGCATGGTAATCCCGGCATCGGCACGCGCAAGCGCCAGCAAATCGTTGACCAGATGGCTCATCCGGCTGGCTTCCCCGGCGATATCCTCGATCGCCTCCAGCGAAAACGTCCGCTTCTCCTCTTCGCTGATCGGGCTGTCCGCCCCGTCCCGGCTGTGCCATACCTTTTCGAGCAGCTCGACATTCCCCCGGATGGTCGTCAGGGGAGTGCGCAGCTCGTGAGAGGCGTCGGAAACGAACCGCCGCTGCATCCGGTTGGATTCCTCCAGCTCGCGGTAGATGAACTCGATCCGGGCCAGCATGCCGTTGATCGTGCTGGTCAGCTGGCCGATTTCGTCCGGCGGGCCGTCGTAATCGATACGCCGGCCAAGGTCGTTGCCGCCCTGCACGAGAGCGGCCTCCCGCGTCACCTGCTCGATCGGCTGGAGCGCCTTGCGCGCCAGATACCAGCCGGTCGTCGCCGCGGCGGCGATGACGAACAAGGCGAAAATAATCAGCACCTGCGCGACCCGGCGCAAAAGCAGCAGCGTATCGTCCACGCGCACGGCGATCTGGATCACGCCGGCAAAGACCGGCTGCTGATTTTGCCCGATTTTCTGAAAGACGGGCCGGTTGTACATCCGAATGGCGGTGGACCCGATCGTCACGTTTTGGATATAAATGCTGCCACGCGACGTTTCCCGCAGCATGCCCTCCGTCCTCGGCAGGAGGAGGCCCTGCATGTTGCCGACAGGCGAAACCGTTTCATCCTGGCTGATAACCTGAATAAAATAAAGCGCGTACACCGGCGAAACCTGCGGCAGCGGCGTCGGCTCGAAGGTGTTGGTCAGCGGATACCAGGTCCAGCGGACGCCGCTGTTGACCTCCTCCGCAAGCTGGGCCATCTGCTTGTCCTGATTGTCGTACAAGGTAATGGAAAGAAAGGTGTACAGGGAAACGCCGAACAAAAAGAGAAGCGCCGCAAGCAAGGAAGTATACCAAAGCGTCAGCCGCATGCGGATGGTCATGCTAGACGTCTCCCCTCAACACATAACCGGCGCCCCGGACGGTCTGAATGATCCGCTTGTGGCCGTGCTCCTCCGTCTTCTGCCGGAGAAGGGCGATGTAGACCTCCAGCACGTTGGATTCCCCGCTGTAATCGAAGCCCCAGATTTTCTCCATGATCAGATCCCGGGACAGCACCCGGTTGGGGTTCTGCATAAAAAGCTGCAAAAGATCAAACTCCTTCGTCGTCAGCTCCACGCGGAAGCCGCCCCGGAACACCTCCCGGGCGTCCGGATCGAGCAGCAGGTCGGCATATTCCAGCTTGTTGCCCTTCGGCGCCGGCGTATCGCTGCGGCGGCGCAGCAGCACGCGCACCCGGGCCAGCAGCTCCTCCAGGGCGAACGGTTTGATCAAATAATCGTCGGCTCCCATATCCAGGCCCTTGACCCGGTCGGACACCTCGTCTTTGGCTGTCAGCATAAGGACTGGAGTGGCGCTGCCGCTCTCGCGGATGCGCCGGCAAACCTCCCAGCCGTCCACTTTGGGCATCATCACGTCCAGGATGATTAACTGCGGATCGGTTTCCATAACCCGCTTCAAGCCCTCCAGCCCGTCGTTCGCCGTTGTCACGGAATACCCTTCGAAAGCGAGACCGCGCCGCAGCATGGAGGTAATTTTTTCGTCGTCGTCGATGACCAGGATTTGTTCCCGCATTCCGATCCCTCACTTTACCTTCTATTGTACCAAATTCGGAAGGCGTTCGCCTCACGAAAAGGGCAGACCGCGGACGGGTCCGCCGGTCTGCCCCTTGATGTCAGCCGAAGCCGTGCGCCAGGGATTACTCGTTCGTGCTCTGGCTCTGCTGATAGGTGTTTCGGTCTCCGATTGTCACTGGAATATCCATTTTCTTGCCGTCGCGGATAATGTTCAGGGTCACTTTGTCGCCGACTTTGTATTCCTGGATCCGGGTCACCAGCGCTTCGCTGCTCTTGACCGCCTTTCCGTCTACGCCGGTGATCACGTCATAGACCTTGACGCCCGCCTTGAAGGCCGGAGTGCGGACCGCCACTTCGCTGACGACGGCGCCTTCAGTGCTGGAGAGGCCGAGGTCCTGCTTCAGCTGCTCGTCGATGGCCCCAAGCGTGACGCCGACAAACGGTACCGGCTCCTTCGGAATTTCCACATTGTTTTTCAGCTTGTCGACCACTTCGTTAATCGTCGTGATCGGGACGACGTAGCCGATGCCCTGCGCCTGCGAGTTAACGGCCGTGTTGATGCCGATGACTTCCCCGTTCAGATTCAGCAGCGGACCGCCGGAGTTGCCGGGATTAATGGAAGCGTCCGTTTGCAGCAGATGCGAATAATTGCGGACCGTGCTTCCGTCCTGGATCTGGATGGAGCGTTCTTTGGCGCTCAGCACGCCGACGGTTACGGTATGGTCCATGCCGTACGGGTTCCCGATGGCAACCACCCAGTCGCCGACGTTCAGGTTGTCGAGATTGGCCGCGAGCGGAAGCGTCGGAAAATCGGAATCGCCCTCGATCTTCAGGACCGCCAGGTCCAGCTCCTCGCTGTTGCCGAGCAGCTCCGCCGTATACGGCTCGTCATGCCCTTCGATGTAGACCTTGATCTCGTCCGAGTCGGCGACTACGTGCTCGTTCGTCAGGATGTAGCCGGATTTCTCGAAAATGAAGCCCGAGCCCATGCCGGCCGGCTCCGGCTCGCTGCTTTGCGGCTGCTGCTGGGTGCCGCCCTGGTAATCGTCGCCGAAGAATTGGCGGAAGAACGGGTCGTCGAACAGCGAGGACTGGCTCCGCTGCGACTGCTGCGGGGTCACAAAGGTTTCGATCTTGACGACCGCCGGGCTGGAGTTCTGCACGATCGTGGAAATGTTGTCCGGCCGGGCAACGTCCAGCGCGACGTTCTGGCCGCTTTCCTTCGGCGCCGTTGTTGTCGTGGCTGCGGCAGATGTATTCGCCGTCGCCGCCTGCTGCTCCGGCGTAAACAGGTTGTACCGGTCGGCGCCGAACATCAGGCCGCCGACCACAACCGCCGTCGCCAGAATGGTGGCGAACGTTCCGCGAACCCGCGAGCGCTTGGGCGGTTTGCCGGCCGTCCACTGTCCGGCCGCCGGCTGGGTCCGGGCCGGCACAACCGGCGGCTCCAGCGGCCGTACCGGTTTGGGCGGCGTCACTTCGACGCTTTCACGCGCTTCCTCCTCCATCCGGCCGGCTCCTGCGGACGGGGACTTATAAGGCCCGTACGAATAATAGTAGGATTCGCTTTCTTCCCGCTTTTCCCAAGCACCGGAACGTTCCTTCTCTTCGCCGGCTTCGCGGTTCATGCCGTTCATACCGTTTTCTCCGTAATCGCGTCTGTTGTCTTCCATACCAATCGTTCCTCCTTGAAGATGTCTATGAGTTCTTTCGTTCATTGTATTGGGAACCTCTACAAAACCATTATCACCATTCTAGCTTAACCGAACCTTAAACGAAGCTAAAGAATAGCTAAATTGTTCAAAATGCCCCGTCAAAGCTGCAAATTCAGCTCCTGAGCCGCAGGGCGGCCGCATGGCATCGGCTCTTATCATTATAGTGTTTTTTACCCCAAAAAAAGGACGGGCACGCAAAAAAACCGGAGGCCATCCCCCGGTTTCCCGTGTTCCTATTCTGCCTGCCCCGTAACCGCGCCCTCATTCAAAGCGTCAAGCATTGCTTCGGTCACGGTTCCCTCTCCTCGCCGGAGAACGGACACCCGCACCTTTTTCTTGCCCCAAAGCTCGTATACCTGCTGCTTCGTTTCGAAATAAAGGTCGATTTTTTTGCCTTTGATGGCGCTGCCCGTGTCGGCGACAACGCCGAAACCGTAACCCGGAATATACAAAATGGTTCCGATCGGAAAAACCCGCGGGTCCGCCGCCACGGTCGAGAACAGTCCCTTCCGTACCTTGACCCCCGAAAAGGTAAGGCCGTATTCCGGGTGGCCGGGACGTTTGCCGGTGGACTCGGGGCCGGCGTAATACCCGGTCGCCATAACTTCAACCGCCTCGAAATGGCGCGGCTCCAGAAAAGCAAACGCCGCGCCGGTCTTGCTCTCCGTAACGGCCGCGGCAGGCTTTGCGGCCGGGCCGGACTTTTCCCGGACGGACCCCGCAGCGGGGGCGGAACCGGTAGACTTGACGGCTGCGGCGGCGTCCGGCTTGCGGTTCCTCGCCGATTCCGCCGCTCCCGTCTCCTCCAGCCCCGCAGCGGCAGCCAGCCCCGCGACAAGAAAGCCGATGGCGGCCGCCCGCCGTACCGGTTTTGTAAATCCGGCTATCATCGCTGATCTTCACCCTTTCGCCAAACGAATGATCGGCGTCTGTTCGGATTTCCTTCCTCCCTAGCATGCGGGTTTTCCGCCGTTTTATGCAGCCGGACGCAAAAAGGCCCGGAAAACGGCGTCCGGGCCTTCTCAAAAAGTCTTTTTTAAAAAGGCTTATTCCTAAGCATCCTTCGCTTGCGTACTTCTTCCTTTGCGCTCAATGTCCGCCAGGATAAGCGCGACGGTTTCGTCCACGCTCTTGGCGCCCAGGTCCCCTTCGCCCCGTTTGCGGACGGAGAAGCTGCTTTCGGCGGCTTCTTTTTCCCCGACGACGAGCATATACGGGATTTTTTCCATCTGGGCTTCGCGGATTTTATAGCCGAGCTTTTCGTTGCGCCCGTCGTATTCGGCGCGGATGCCGGCGTCGAGCAGCTTCTCGGTCACTTCCTTGACGTACCCTTCCACCGCCGTCGTTACCGGAATGACGCGCGCCTGAACCGGAGCCAGCCAGGTCGGCAGCGCGCCGGCGAAGTTCTCCAGCAGGAACGCGGTCATGCGCTCGGCCGTGCTGATTATCCCCCGGTGAATGACAACCGGGCGGTGCTTCTGGCCGTCGTCGCCGACATACTCCAGCTCGAAGCGCTCCGGCAGCAGGAAGTCGAGCTGCGCGGTCGACAAGGTCTCTTCCTTCTTCAGCGCCGTGCGGATCTGCACGTCCAGCTTCGGGCCGTAGAATGCCGCTTCGCCTTCCGCTTCGTAATAAGGGAGTCCGAGCTCCTCGACGACTTCCTTCAGCATGCGCTGCGACATTTCCCACATCTCGTCGTTGGGGAAATACTTTTCGGTGTCGTTGGGGTCCCGGTAGGAAAGACGGAACCGGTAATCCGTAATGCCAAAGTCCTCGTACACGCGCTTGATCAGGTTGACGACGCGGGCGAACTCTTCCTTGATCTGATCCGGCCGGCAGAAAATATGGGCGTCGTTCAGCGTCATCGCGCGGACGCGGTGCAGACCGGTCAAGGCGCCCGACATTTCATAACGGTGCATCGTGCCCAGCTCGGCTACGCGCAGCGGCAGGTCGCGGTAGCTGCGCATGTCGCTCTTGTACACCATCATGTGGTGCGGGCAGTTCATCGGGCGGAGCACCAGCTCTTCATTGTCAAGCTGCATCGGCGGGAACATGTCCTCCTGGTAGTGCTCCCAGTGGCCCGAGGTCTTGTACAACTCAACGTTTGCCAGCACCGGCGTGTAAACGTGGTCGTAGCCCAGCCGCTCTTCCAGGTCGACAATGTAACGCTCCATCGTCCGGCGCAGCTTGGCGCCGGCTGGCAGCCAAATCGGCAGCCCCTGGCCGACTTCCTTGGAGAAGGTAAAGATTTTGAGCTCTTTGCCCAGCTTCCGGTGGTCGCGCTTCTTGGCTTCCTCCAGCAGGAACAGGTATTCGTCCAGCTCCGCTTTTTTGACGAAGGCGGTGCCGTAAATGCGCTGGAGCATTTTGTTCTTGGCGTCGCCGCGCCAGTAAGCTCCGGCCACGCTCAGCAGCTTGAACGCCTTGATCCGGCCCGTGGACGGCACGTGCGGCCCCCGGCACAGATCGAAGAATTCGCCCTGATCGTAAATGCTGATGATTGAATCCTCCGGCAAATCGTTGATCAGCTCCAGCTTGAGCGGATCGCCCAGCTGATCGAAAATGCGGATTGCCTGCTCCCGCGTCACCTCGCGCCGGGTGATCGGCAGGTTTTCCTTGACGATCTTTTCCATTTCCTTTTCAATGGCTCCGAGATCCTCGGAGGAAATCGGAGTATCGAGGTCGATGTCGTAATAAAACCCGTCTTCAATAACGGGTCCCACGCCCAGGTGAACCTTGCCCGCTCCGTAAATGCGCTTGATCGCCTGCGCCAGCAGGTGAGCGGTGCTGTGCCGCATAATTTCCAAGCCCTCTTGGCTGTCCAGCGTCAGGATTTCTACCGCCGCGTCTTCCTGCAGCTCCGTCGGCAGATCGGCCGTTTTGCCGTTCACTTTGGCGGCGACGGCGTTTTTCTTCAGGCCCGGGCTGATCGATTCGGCGATGCGGTCAAGCGTAACGCCCGCTTCGTATTCGCGCACCGATCCGTCCGGCAATGTCGCTTTGATCAACATGTAAACTCTCCTCCCAGGTTCAAAAAAGGAAAAATAAAAAACGCACGGTCCCAAGGGACGAGTGCGTTTTAAGCTCGTGGTTCCACCCTTATTCGACCGGCGCCCTACAAGCGGAATCCGGTCCTTCGGCATTCGATATCGGGAATGACCCGGCGGTAAATACTGTTTCCGGCCGTTTGGCCCGAAAGTTCCTTATCGCAGCTGCAAAGGGGTAAATCCGCCGTTTCTCGGAAGGAGCTTGCACCGTTCTCCTCTCGCTGGGCCGCATCCGGACGAATTCATGTCTTTGGTCATCGCTTCGGCTGGTTCATGCAGATTTCTCCCATATTATAAGAAAAAACGCCGCCGCCAGTCAAGCGGGGCGCTACTTCGGGGCGGCGGCGGCTTCAGGTCAATATGTGATCCTGCAGCCGTTTCTCGCCAAAAAGCTGGCACATCGTGCAGTCGCAAAATAGCACGCGCTCCTCGAAAATCTGCCGGATCGTTTGCAGGACCGGCAGCTCGGGGCTCCGGGTGTGGATATAAATCCGCGCCGGCGCGACCGTTATGAGCGTGCTGACAATAAGATCCTCGAAATTCAGTTCCTTCTCCAGCGTTTCCATCGTCATTTCGCCGCCGTCCGCCGAAGCCGGATCAATCGGGTCCAGCTTTTCGTCCAGGAGCAAAAATTCCGTCCCCTCTTTGTGCAGCAGATGCACGGAGGCGGTTTTGGACTTCTGGATATAAACAAAATATTTCAGCAGGGCGATAAACTCCTGATACTGCTTATCCATCAAAAACTCGTCCACCGCATAATCGGCGGTCCGCTTCATATCCCGGCGGTAGCCGGACAACCGGAAGGCGAGCAGGCCGTCCAGGTTCACCATGCTTTCGCTCTGCAAACAGGCTTCGATTTCCTCCGCCATGCCGCGAAAGCGGCGGATCGCATGGACTTTTTCCTTTGCCGGCGTTTCCGGCTCTTCCGGCGTCTGGCGGGTAAACGAGAGCAGCTTGTCGAGATCGGCTTCGGCGGAATACGAATAGCAGCGGGTGAAAATGCCGCGGAGAACGGTTTCCTCTTCGTCCTCCAGAATATACCAGGCAATGGCCCGGCTCACCTCGCGCCGGAGCTTTTTGCGCTCGGCCGCGCTCCATTTTTCCTGTCCGGGGTTCAGACAGCGAATGACCTGGTGGCGCGCATATACCTTTTCTTCCAGCTTGACGCCGCAGGACAGACCGGACAATTGCCGGTCCAGCTTCTCCCGCAGCTTTGCCGCTTTCGTTCCGGAAGTGTTCATCATTGCGATGGTGTAGTGGTCCATCGTGTGCTTCCCCCCCTCGCCGTTCCGTGCCATATCGGTACAGTTAGAGTATATGGCGGGCCGAAAGGGGATATACAATCAAGTATTTGGCACTAATTTTGCATGATAAAGTCCTTGTCCACAGCCGTTTCTCCGTCGAAGGTGCGCAGAATGCGGTACTGGGTATCCCGCTGCGCGGGCGTTTTGCCCGCCTGACGAATCAGCTCCAGCGTTTGGCCGATGTTGACCTTGTGCGTCGTTCCCGCCGCGGAAACGACGTTTTCCTCGATCATGGTGCTTCCGAAGTCGTTGCACCCGTAAGAAAGCGTAAGTTTGCCGATTTCGGGGCCCATCGTAACCCAGGACGCCTGGAAGTTCGGGATGTTGTCCAGAAAAAGGCGGCTGACCGCCAGCGTCTTCAGGTATTCCTCAGGCGTCGCTTTCTCCGTTTTGCTCATGTTCGTGTTGTCCGGCTGGAAGGTCCACGGTATGAAGGCCAGGAAGCCGCGGCTCGGCAGTCCCGCCGCCTTCGTCCGGTCCTGGGCGTCGCGGATGCGCTCCAAATGAAGCGCACGCTCCTCGAACGACTCCCCAAAGCCGATGACCATGGTGCCGGTTGTCGTCATGCCGACGCGATGCGCCGTTTCCATCACGTTCATCCAGTCTTTCCACGAGCCCTTTTTGCGGCTGATCTTGCTCCGCGTCCGGTCGTCGAGAATTTCCGCGCCGCCGCCGGGAAGCGAATCAAGACCGGCGCAGTGCAGCTCGCGCACCACTTCCTCCAGGGACAGCCCGTTCGATACTTCCTGCATCTTCATGATTTCCGCCGGCGAAAAGGAGTGCATGGTAATGCCCGGGAACCGCCGTTTGATCTCCCGCAGCAGGTCGGTGTAGTAGGAAAAGGGAAGCTCGGGGTTGGTCCCGCCCTGCATTAAAATTTCCGTTCCGCCAACGTCGAGGGTTTCCTGGATTTTGCGGAAAATCGTTTCGTCGGGCAGCACATAACCTTCCTTGGAGCCCGGCGGCCGGTAGAACGCGCAAAACCGGCAGTAGGTATCGCAAATGTTCGTATAATTGATGTTGCGGCCGATTACGAAGGTCGCGACCGGCTCCGGATGCCATTTGCGCATGATCCGGTCGGCGGCGGCGCCCATTTTCTCGATTTCATCGGATTCGAAAAGAGCCACGCCCTCCTCGGTGTTCAGCCTGCCTCCGGCAAGCGCTTTCTCCAAAATGGCGTCGATCGTGCGCAATGCTCTATGTCCTCCTTGCAGCCGGGCGGCTTGCTCTACCGGCTTTCCATATTTTCTATTATGGTAGCATATGCGGGGCCGTCGAGTCGACCGAAGCAAAAAGCCGCCGCATGGAGGCGGCGGCTTGCAGACGGTGAAGCGTGTGACGACGCGAAGCGGACAAGGACAAGCCGCTCCGCTCCTCATCCCGCGGACCTCCGCCGGTTACCCGGCGTCTGTTTCCTTGACGGCGCGGACAAACCGCTCCAGCGCTTCCATCAGGAACGCGCGCGGGCAGGCGATGTTGATCCGCAGGAACCCGGCGCCCTGCTGGCCGAAAACGGAGCCTTCGCTGAAAGCGACGCCGGCTTTTTGGAACATCAGGTCTTTCAGTACCTGCGGCGATTCCGAAATCGCCCGGCAGTCCACCCACACCAGATAGGTGGCTTCGGGCTTCATCGGCACGGCCTCGGGCAGGTGCTCCTTCAGGTAGGCGATCAGCGCGTCCCGGTTGCCCTCCAGATAAACCATCAGCTGATCCAGCCAGTCGTCGCCGTGGTTGTAGCTGCTTTCCACGGAGGTCAGGCCGAAAAAGCTTTCCATGTGAATCGACAGCGTCCGCAGCAGCCGGTTGTATTTGGCGCGGAGCTGCGGATTCGGGATAATCGCGACGGCCGCCTGAAGGCCGGCCAGGTTGAACGTTTTGCTCGGGGCGATGCAGGTAACCGTGAGGCCCGCAGCCGCCTCCGAAAGCGAGGCGAACGGGATGTGCTTGTGCCCCGGGTACACGAGGTCGTGGTGGATTTCATCGGCGATCACCAGCACGTTGTGACGGACGCAGATGTCCGCGATCCGCTCCAGCTCGCCGCGGGTCCAGACCCGGCCGCCCGGGTTGTGCGGCGTGCAGAGCAGCAGCATCCGGGCTCCGTCCGCCGCCTGCCGCTCCAGCAGGTCGAAATCGATCTCGAACCGGCCCTCCTTCACGAGAAGCGGGTTGTCTACGATCTCCCGCCCGTTCGAGCGGATCACATCATAGAAGGGATAGTAGACGGGAGACTGCAAAATGATCCGGTCTCCCGGCTCCGTCAGGGCAAGCACGGATACGCTCAGCGCCGGAACGACGCCGGGACTGGACGTGATCCAGTCCTTTTGCACCTGCCAGCCATGCCGGCGGGAAAGCCAGCCGATAATGGCTTCATAGTAGGACTCCGGCCGCACCGTATAGCCGTACATGCCGAGATCGGCCCGTTCCTTTACCGCCTGAACGACTTCCCGGGGCGGCTCAAAATCCATATCCGCTACCCATAGCGGCATGATATCCTCCCGGCCGAACAAAACCTCCGATTGATCCCATTTGTAAGACGCGGTCCCGCGCCGGTCGATCACCTTGTCAAAATCGTACGGCTTTGTCATCTCCGTTTTACTCCCCCTTTTCCTGCCTTGCCGCTTCCAGCGCCCCGTCCAGATCGGCGATCAGATCGTCCGCGTGCTCAATGCCGACCGAGAATCTTAACAGCCGGTCGTCCACGCCCACCTGGCGGCGGATTTCCTCCGGAATGTCGGCATGCGTCTGCACCGCCGGATACGTCATCAGCGACTCCACGCCGCCCAGGCTCTCGGCAAAAGCGATCAGCTTGATATGGCGCAGGATGGGCTCCACATAAGCGGCCTTTTTCACCTTGAACGAAAAGATCCCGGTATTGCCCGACGCCTGTTTACGCTGAATCTCATAGCCCGGGTGCTCGGACAGGCCCGGGTGGAATACCTGGTCGACGGCGGGATGACCGCTTAAGAAGCGGGCGACGGCGAGCGCATTGTCCTGATGGCGCTCCATTCGCAGGGCGAGCGTCTTCATTCCGCGCATCAGCAGCCAACAATCCTGCGGACCCAGCACGGCTCCGATTGAATTGTGCAAAAAGGCGATGCGCTCCGACAGCTCTTTGCCCCGGGTCACGATCAGTCCGGCCAGCACGTCGTTGTGGCCGCCAAGGTACTTGGTCGCGCTGTGCACGACGATGTCGCACCCCAGTTCCAGCGGCCGTTGAAAAAACGGTGTGAGCAGGGTATTGTCCACAATCGTGATCAGCCCGTGCCGTTTCGCCCACGCATTTACTTTTTCCAGATCGGTGACCATCATGAGCGGGTTGGTCGGCGTTTCGATCAGAACTCCTCGCGTGTTCGGCTTGCGGTGCGCCTCCAGCGCGTCCAGATCGTTGGTATCCACATAGGAGGAAGTCACGCCGAAGCGCGTCATGATCTGCTCCAGCAGCCGGAAGGTTCCGCCGTAGAGATCGAGGGAAACCAGCAGGTGATCGCCCTGCTGAAACAAGGCGAAGACCGTTTGCAGCGCCGCCATGCCCGAGCTGCAGGCAAATCCGGCGTCTCCCCTCTCCAGCTCCGCCGCGGCCTCTTCCAGAACGGAGCGGGTCGGGCTTTTGGTGCGGATGTAATCGAAGCCGGTGCTTTCCCCGAGACGGGGATGGCGAAAAGCGGTGGAGTGGTAAATGGGGAAATTGATTGCTCCCGTTACCGGCTCCTGGACGGAACCGATCTGGGCCAAGCGGCTTTCGATTTTCATGTGGGGTCTCCTCTCGGCTATGGGTTAGATGCTCCAGTCGTACGGCGTTTCCTGGTAAACGTAGTAGTTCAGCCAGTTGCAGAACAGCAGGTTGGCGTGGCCCCTCCAAAGGGTCAGCGGCTCGCGGGTCGGGTCGTCGCCGGGGTAATAGTTTTTCGGAATGGCAATGTCGAGCCCGCGCTGGACATCCCGGTCGTATTCCCATTTCAGCGTCAGCGGATCGTATTCCGAATGGCCGGTTACGAAGACCTGGCGGCCGTCCCGCGAGGCGACCAGATAGACGCCGGCCTCCTCCGAGGAGGAGAGTATCTCCAGCTGCGGCACCTGCAGGATATCTTCCCGCCGGACTTCGGTATGCCGCGACTGCGGAACGTAAAACAGATCGTCGAAGCCCCGAAGCAGCTTGACGTTGCGTTTTTCCACCGTGTGCGGGTACACGCCGAAGATTTTTTCCGGGACCGGGTACTTCGGAACGCCATAGTGATGGTACAAGCCTGCCTGCGCCGCCCAACAAATATACATGGTCGAGGTGACGCGTTCCTTTGCCCAGCTCATGATTTCAGTCAGCTCGTCCCAGTAGTTCACTTCCTCGAAGGGCAGCGTTTCGACCGGAGCACCGGTAATGATCATGCCGTCGAACTGCTGGTGCCGAATGTCTTCAAACGTTTTGTAAAACGCTTTGAGGTGCTCGGCGGACGTATTTTTGGACTGATGCGTTTTGGGCTGAACCAGAACGGCTTCGACCTGAAGGGGCGTGTTGCCGATCAGCCGGAGCAGCTGGGTTTCGGTCGTTTCTTTGGTTGGCATCAGGTTCAGCACCGCAATTTTGAGCGGGCGGATATCCTGGTGGTACGCCCTCGTTTCGTCCATCACGAAGATGTTTTCCTGATTCAGTATTTCTTTTGCCGGCAAGTGATCCGGAATTTTAATCGGCACGTTCGGCCCCTCCTTGTGATTATCTGTTATTATCTGTTGACCAAAAAGAATAAAAAAGACCTTCTCCGTATAGAGAAAGGCCGTTGGTAACTGATCGTTTCGCATGCCTCTCTCATCTGTCAGAAACGTTTGCCGTTCCTGCAAGAATTAGCACCGTGCGCCCCTTGAATTCAAAGGTTGCCGGTTGCCGGGTGTCATCGGGCTTGTCCCTCGACCTACTCTTGATAAAAGAGTTGTTATTCAATTGTCTTCATTATTATGGTTTATCGGCCTGGAGTCAAGAAAAATAAAGCGGCCGGAGCAAACAATTTTTTCATGCCGAGTGCAGCCGCACGGGCCAAAAACAAATGCATATGCTGTGGCGGGGAATCCCTTGATGCCCGATAGCTTCCACGGTATAATAAGTGGGTTGGAGACCTTGTCCTTCAGGGGGCTCGGGTAATTTAAAACCAAAGGGGTGTGAAAGGTAATGGACGGAGACCGACCTAGGAGTACCACGATGCCTGTCGTTTGTCTGACAAAAGAAAACGAAAACAGCCGGTGTCCGCACATGTCCTGACCCCAAATTTCGCCTCGCGTGCCGGCTGTTTCTTCTCTTTTGCCCAAAATAAGCAGAAGAAGGAGAGTGAAACCCATGAAGGTACGCCTGGTGCAAAACGGTGTATTTACCCTGATGGAAGACGTGTCCGCATGCGTCGCCCCGCCGGAAACGGGCTTTTACTGGATTGACGCGGAGCCGGAAGAGCTGGAGCTTCTGCAGCCTTTGTACCACCTGCACGAGCTTGCGGTAGAGGACTGCATGACGGAAGAAGAGCAGCGCCCCAAAATTGAAATTTATGACACTCATTATTTTATCGTTATAAACAGCATCCGCTTTGACGACGAGGAAATTTTCCTTCGACCGCTCAATCTTTTCCTGGGCCGCTATTACATCATCACCGTCACCAAGCATAAAATCAACGAAATCCGCAAGCTGAAGCCGATTCTCTGGGAAGAAGAGGTAGATACGCCGGACCGGCTTTTGTACCACCTGATCGACCTTGTGGTGGACAACTACTTTCTGGTCGGCGACCGGATTGAAGACCGCATCGAAAGCCTGGAAGAAGAAATTCTGATGAACACCCGGAAAACCCATTTGAATGAAATTGTCGGTCTGCGAAGCGAAATTCTCTGGCTGAAGCGCAATCTGGCCCCCCAGCGGGATCTGATCGCGGCGCTGAACCGGAAGGAGCTGCGGCTGATCGACAACCAGCTCCAAAAGTACTTCGGAGACATATGGGAGAACGCGGTCAAGATCACCGATACGTTCGAGACGTTCCGGGACCTGATGAGCAACTTGCGCGAAGCGTACCAGTCGAGCATCAACACGCGCGCCAACGAAATCATGCGCGTGCTGACCTCTATCAGCGTTATCTTCATGCCGCTCACCTTTATTACCGGCTTTTACGGAATGAACCTCGATTATTTGCCGGGCGCCGAAAATTATTTCGGAGAAGCAGCCATAATCGGGGGCATTATCGTAATCGGCATCGCCATCTTCTTCTACTTCCGCAAAAAGGATTGGCTATGAACGGTTCGTGCGCATCGGAGCCTGTTCCAGCCAGCAAGCCCGCATTTCCCGACCGGCCTTGTGCCAACCGGAAAATGCGGGCTTTTTGATTGGGCCGGAGTAGGGAACTACGTCAGCTTATCGCCCGGATTTCCTTCCAGGACCTTTTTATGCAGAAGCCGGCAGTCCGCCGAATTCATCGTTTAAGCGGGCTGGCGGCGAAACTTGAGCCGGTACAGCCGAAGCCATTCGTAAGCCCGGTCGGTTTCCTTGTCCCCGGGCTTTGCTTCCGGGAACAAGCCGGTGACCACCGGCTTCAAATACCGGTCGCCCAACTCGTGAAAGAGGCGATCCGCTTTGCCCTGTATGTCCCGGTCCACCTCGGCCAGCTCGCTTTCCACCAACCGGCTGACATCATACCCCTCCTTGTCCAGTTCCTCCACTGCCAATAAAATATCGCGTCGGTTCCGCTTGAGCGCTTTGCCCAATTCCGCCAAACCGGCTCCCTGTGCGATTTCGCTGAGCAGCTTTTTCTTGATTTCCCGTTTCTCTTCCGTCAAGCGCTCCTTTGTTTTCTCCGCTTCGTCCTGCCATTCCGCAAACAGCGCCGGATCGACCTGATCGGGAACCCAATGCAGCGGAAAAGGAGTGGTGCGGCTGTATTGGCGCGTGATATCCAGGATGGAAGCGCCGTAGTCCCGGAGCCGGTTGTCCCCCATTCCGGGAATCTGCTCCAGCTCGTCCAGGGTATGCGGCAGGAAGGCGGCGAACATTTGCAGCATCCGGTTGGAAGCGATAAAATAGGCCGATTTGCTTTCGCTGCGCGAAACTTCCTTCCGCCATTCCCGCAGCTTCTCAAACGCTTCTTCCGCGTAATGCTGCTCGCTGTAATATTGCAGCAGCTGCACTTTCCGGGTGAAAGACGGAAATCTCTCTTCCCGCACGGCGGGCTGCTCGATAAGGGGGGTAAAGCCGTCCGCCATCTTGGCCTTTAAGCCCGCGCGGAAGCTTTCCAGCATGTCCCGCCACCCTGCGCCCTCATACCATACTTCTTCCCGGCCTTCCCCTCCGTACACCGTTTCGCGCCAAAGCACCCGCCAGCTGCCTCCTTCTTCCGAAATGGCCACCTTGGCCTCACGAGCCTCCTGCTGGTTGGGCTTTCCCGTAAAACTGCTTAAAAAAATCAGATTCATCGCTGCACCTCCGCAATGGAAATAAAAAAGAAAGAACGAAAAAAAGCACCTCTCCGCCAAGCAGAAAAGGTGCTTCCCGTTCTTTCTGATATAACCCGATTTTACTATAACCGGAATGGTTTGGCAAGATAAAGCGTCAGATTTTCAAAATGCCGCCCATGCTTGCGTTGGTGACCATCTTGGAGTAGCGGGCCAGGTAACCGGATTTGATTTTCGGCTCGAAGCCCTGCCAGCCTTCGCGCCGCCGTGCCATCTCCTCGTCGCTGATTTTCAGCTCGATCCGGCGCTCGATCAGGTCCAGCTCGATGATATCCCCGTCCTGCACAAACGCGATCGGACCGCCCTCCGCCGCCTCCGGCGAAATATGTCCGATGCTGATGCCGCGCGAAGCGCCCGAGAACCGGCCGTCGGTGATCAGCCCGACCTTGGCGCCGAGACCCATGCCGACGATCTGCGAGGTGGGCGCCAGCATTTCCGGCATGCCGGGGCCGCCCTTCGGGCCCTCATAGCGGATGACGACAACATGGCCTTCCTTCACCTTGCCGTTCGCGATACCGGCAAGCGCCTCATCCTGGGAATCAAAGCAGATGGCCGGGCCGACATGGCGTCCGCCGACCGATTTGTCGACCGCACCGACCTTGATGATGCTTCCTTCCGGCGCCAGATTACCGAACAGCACGGCCAGGCCGCCGCGTTCGCTGTGCGGGTTGTCGAGCGGATGAATGACGTCCTGATCCAGAATTTCGCAGCCTTCCACGTTCTCGCGGAGCGTTTTGCCGGTAACGGTCAGACAGTCGCCGTTCAGCGCGCCCGGTTTCTTGAGCAGCTCGTTCAGAACGGCGCTGACCCCGCCCGCGTTATGCACGTCTTCAATGTGGTAATCCGAAGCGGGAGCGATCTTGGCGAGATGGGGAACCCGGTTCGCCACTTCGTTAATCCGCTCGATCGGGTACGAGATGCCGGCTTCATTGGCAATCGCGATCGTGTGCAGCACCGTATTGGTGGAGCCGCCCATCGCCATGTCCAGGGCGAACGCGTTGTCGATCGCTTCGATCGTGACGATGTCGCGCGGCTTGATGTCCTTCTTGATCAGCTCCATCAGCTGGCGCGCGGAGCGCTTGACGAATTCCCTGCGTTCCTCGGCGACCGCCAGAATCGTGCCGTTGCCGGGGAGCGCCAGCCCCATTCCTTCCGCCAGACAGTTCATGGAGTTGGCGGTGAACATGCCCGAGCAGGAGCCGCACGTCGGACAGCCGTACTGCTCCAGCTCGAGCAGCGCCGCGTCGTCGATCTTTCCCACCTGGTACGCGCCGACGCCTTCGAATACGGAGGTCAGCGAAAGCGCCTTGCCTTTGCTGTCCCGGCCCGCCTTCATCGGCCCTCCGCTGACCATGATGGTCGGGATGTTGATCCGCATCGCCGCCATAATCATGCCGGGCGTGATTTTGTCGCAGTTCGGGATGCAGACCATCCCGTCAAACCAGTGCGCATTGACGACCGTTTCCACGCTGTCGGCAATGATTTCGCGGCTCGGCAGCGAATAGCGCATGCCGATATGCCCCATCGCGATGCCGTCGTCCACGCCGATCGTGTTGAACTCGAAAGGGACGCCGCCCGCTTCCCGGATCGCTTCCTTGACCAGCTTGCCGAATTCCTGCAGGTGAACGTGCCCCGGAATAATATCGATATACGAATTGCAAACCGCGATAAACGGTTTGCCGAAATCCTCTTCTTTAACGCCGGCCGCCCGCAGCAGACTGCGGTGAGGCGCACGGTCGAAGCCTTTTTTGATCATGTCGCTTCTCAATTTCTCTTTGGCCATGCTTTTTCATCCTCCCCCGAAAATCTTGCTCCAATTCTATCACTTTTGGGCCAAAAAGACATGGCTTTCCCGCTCTCCGGGCAATAGCTTTTTCCAATAGCGATCATAGGCTTGTTCTATGAGCTTCTTCCGGTCCCCCTGCCGGTTTCGGTCCAGTTATATAATTCGCTTCAGTAACCCTCCGAATTCGAGCTCGGCGAACTTCTCCGCCACCCGCTCGCGGTCGTACTGCCAGAGGCAGTCCTCGAGGAGGCATTCCACCGGAGCCGAGCAGTCGATGCGAGCCAGCTCGCGGGACAAGTGAAGCATCTCCAGCTCCGCTTCGATTTTGGCCCGCACGCCTTTGGGCAGCGCCGGCAAATTCTCCAGCACGCCTTCGATGGAAACAAAATCGCGGATCAGCTTGAGCGCGGTTTTCTCGCCGATGCCTTTTACGCCGGGGTAATTGTCGCTGGTGTCGCCCATCAATCCCTTCAGATCGACGATTTGCGCGGGCGTCAGCTGCTTTTCCTCCAGCAAGGATTGCGGGGTGTATACCGCGTAGTTGCCCGCTCCTTTTTTCATAATAATCACCGCTACCTGCTCGTCCACCAGCTGCAGCATGTCGTTGTCGCCGGTCAGCACAAACACGTTCAGTTCCCGGGAAAAGAGCCTTGCCAGCGTACCGATGCAATCGTCCGCCTCGTATCCCGGAATGCCGATATTCGGGATGCCGAACGCCTCGGTTACATCCTTGACCAGATCGAACTGCGGCCGCAAATCCTCGGGCGGCTGGATCCGGTTGGCCTTGTAGCCTTCGAATTTTTCGGTGCGGAACGTCTTGCTCCCCATATCCCAGCAGCAGGCGACATGCGTCGGCCGGAAACGGTCGATCGCGTCCAGCAAATAGCGGACAAAGCCGTAAACGCCGTTGACCGGCACACCGTCTTGCGTCCGTTTGATATAGCCCGTCACCGCCGAAGCGTAATAAGCGCGGAACAGCAGCGCCATTCCGTCCACCAGCATCAGGGAAGGGCGGTTTTCTTCGTTCATTTTGTTCTCTCCTATGGCCACCGCCGGCATGCGCCGGCCTGTCCTTGTTTTCATCTTTTCATTATAAACAATCCTGGGGTTCCGAACCATTCACCCGGTCTGCCAATTTTGGCCTTGCTTCTATTTTGTTTGCCGCCGCTCTTTCGCTTCCCCGCAGAGTCCGGTATGATAGAGGCGATCAAACACAGAGAAGGGCGGTATTATCCCGATGATCCGAACCGCAATGCTCAGCTATTGGCATGTCCATGCGCACGAATACGCCGAACTGGCCGACCGCCACCCCGAGACGGAAATCGTCGCCGTATGGGACGAAAATCCGGAACGCGGCGCGGCGGAGGCCGGCAAACGCGGCATTCCTTTTTACGCCAGGCTGGAGGACCTGCTCGCCGAGCCTTCCATCGACGCCGTTATTGTCGACGCTCCCACCAATCTGCACCGCGAGGTTCTGACAGCCGCGGCCCGGGCCGGGAAACACATTTTTACCGAAAAAGTCGTTGCCCCCACCGTGCGGGAGGTGAACGAGATTCTTGCGGCCGTAGAGGAAAATGGCGTGAAGCTCACGGTTTCCCTGCCCCGCTTAAACCATGGGTCCACACAAGCCGTACGGAAGGTTCTTGAGGAAGGCTCGCTCGGAACCGTCACTCTTGTCCGCATCCGCTTGGCGCACGCGGGCGCGACGGCAGGCTGGCTGCCGGAGCATTTCTTCAGCCGCGAGCAGTGCGGCGGCGGCGCCATGATCGACCTTGGCTGCCATCCGATGTACCTGGCCCGGCTGTTCCTCGGCATGCCGGACTCGGTCTCCGCCACCTTCGGCTCGGTGACCGGCAAGGAAGTGGAGGACAATGCGGTGTCCGTGCTCCGCTACGCCAACGGGGCGATTGCCATTGTCGAAGCCGGCTTCGTCAACGCACGGTCTCCTTTCGCCATTGAGATCAACGGAACCAAAGGCACGCTGCTGTACGGAGCTCCCGAAGAGGACAGGCTGTACCTCCGCACGGAAGCGGATGACGCCGGCTGGCGCACGCTGCCGCTGGAGGCGGACCGGGAACCGGCATTCGCCCAGTGGGTCGGCCACATTCTAAACGGGACCAAAGCGGACGAGAACATCGCCATCGCCCGCGACTTGACGGCGCTGATGGAAGCGTCCACGCTGTCGGCCGCCGAGGGGCGCAGCGTGCTGCCGGGCGAGCTGCTTCCGTAAGCGGGCAACGCCGTGAAAGCCGCCCTCCGGCAGAGGCGTCAGAGCACGCAAACAAATAAGCGGAGAACCGGCAGCGCCGGTCCTCCGCTTATTTTTTGCCTGTCCACTTAGCGAATTCCTCTTCCCGGAAGCCGACCGTTACCCGGACGCCGTCCGTCACGATCGGCCGCTTGATCAGCTTTCCGTTGGAAGCGAGCAGCTGAAGCTTTTCGTCCCTGCTCATGTCTCCCAGCTTATCCTTCAGGCCAAGCTCCCGATACACCTCGCCGGAAGTATTAAAAAAACGCTGCAGGTCCTGCCCGCTTTTTTCGATCAGGTCCGCAAGGGTTTCCTTGGATGGCGGACTTTCGACCAGGTTAACGGCCTCTACCAGCAAGCCCCCGTTTTCGAGAAATTTTTGCGCTTTGCGGCAGGTGCCGCATTTCGGGTATCCGTAAAAGGTTACTTTCATGTGATCGGCACTCCTTTCGGTTTCATAATGACGCCGCTTCCTATTCTTCGGGCTCCAGCCGGGACAAAAGCCCCGCCGTCGCCTGCATATCGGACGGAAGGCCGGCGGCAAACGTCATCCTCCGGTCCGTTCCGGGATGAATGAAGCCGAGCTCGCACGCGTGCAGCGCCTGCCGGGCGATCGGGAGTACCACGCGCGAGAACGCACCGGTTCCGGCCGCCGGCTTCGCTTCGGCAAGCTCCTCGGCCGTCGGCACAATCCCCGTTTCCCACTCTCCGCCGGGACCGTACATCTTGTCCCCGATCAAGGGGTGCCCGATGTGGCGCATGTGCACCCGAATCTGGTGCGTTCGGCCGGTCTCCAGCCGGATGCGCACCACCGATCCGGCAGGGTAGGCGGCCTCCACGGCATAGCGGGTTACGGCCGGATAGCCGTCCGGCGTCACAACGCGCAGCCGGGGGCGGTCCTTGTCCCGGTCGATGGGGCCGGTAATCACTCCGTTTTCCTCCTGCACCCGTCCATGGACCAGAGCGATGTAAGCCTTATCCACCTGACCGCGCTTCATCTGCTCCGAAATGTGCTGATGCACGTAAGCGGTTTTCGCCACCGCCAGCACGCCGGAGGTTTCCCGGTCGAGGCGATGCACCGGACGAAACCGGACCTGTTCGCCCTTGGCAAGCCAATGCGCCACCACCCCGTTCGCCAGCGTTCCCGTATAATGGCCGTGCGTCGGGTGCACGATCACGCCGGCCGGCTTGTTCACGATCAGCAGATGCTCGTCCTCGTGCAAAATGTCCAGTTCCATCGGCTCCGGCAAAATGTCCTCGGACTGCTCCATCGGCATACGGGCTTCCACGAGGTCTCCGGCGCGGACCGCAATGTCCATGTACTTGCGTTCCCCGTTTACCGTAATGCCCTCCGGTACGGTTTTCAGCCGCGTCATCAGCCGGCGGGAAAGCCGCATCCGGCCGCGCAGGATCGTCCGCAGCGGCAGTCCGTCATCCTCCGGAGGCACCGTGTAGGCCAGCGGCGGATAATAGCTTGTCTCTTCGTTCAAGAATCCGTCTTCCTTCCCGTACGCGGAGCAAATACCTCCGCCCCCCGAATATACTCCGTATCCGGATGCTCTTCGCGGACATTTGCCGCCCGCGCGGCGGCAAAGAAAAAATCGGACAGCCGGTTCAGGTAACGGATCACATCCGCGTTAACCGGCTCGGTTTTGGCAAGGGTCACCACCCTCCGCTCCGCCCTGCGGCAAACCGTCCGGCATACATGCAGCGCAGCGGCCGGAGCGCTCCCCCCCGGCAAAATAAACCGGGTGAGCGGGGGCGCTTCCGCATCGTAACGGTCGATCATGGCCTCCAGCGCTTCCACCATCCGCTCATTGACCTTCAGGCGGGAAGCATCGGGAACCGCCGGGTTGGCGGCCTTTTCACGGGCGGGAGCCTCCTTCTCCTCTTCCGCCCCTTCGTTCCGCTCTTTGCGCGGCTTCCCGGCGTACAAGGAGATGTCGCTGCCGCAATCGAAAAGCTCGTGCTGGATGCGGACCAGGTCTTCCCGCAAATCGGCATGCCGAGCGGCATCCAGCTGTGCGGCGGCCTGGCCTACAAAAGCATTCAGCTCGTCAATCGTCCCGTTGGCTTCCACGCGGGCGTAGTCCTTGTCAACGCGGCCTCCGATAACCGAGGTTTGTCCGGCATCTCCCGTTCTGGTGTACAGCTTCATCATTATCCCCCGCCTTCCATGCTCATTATCATCTCATACCGCTTGTCCAAAACCAAATCCTGCGGCCGCCGACCGATCATTCTTCGGCGGGTTCGTCGGCTTCTCCGCTCCGGCGGAACCCCTTCTTTTCGCAAGCTTTTCGACTGAAACGGGCAGAAACTTTCATGTTGTCCGCAAAAAAACCTCTCGCCTGCGGCGAAAGGCTGCTGCACCCAACAAGTACGGAGAACCGGTTTCGACATGCCCGGAGGTCCGCTGCCCAAAAAGGCTTACTTTTCGGCAAGGGCCTTCAATACTTGCAGGGTTTCGGTCATATCATCCTCACGCGGAACGATAAACGCATATATCTCGTCACCCGCGTAGCCGGCTTCTTTCATCAGCTTCGACTCGGAGAGCGGGATGCCGTAGAGATGCTTCTCCATCACAACCTTGTCCATGTCGTCGCTGACGTTTGCCTCCACAATGCCGCTCGGATAATCCTCGGGGTTGAAATGCTCGTCCAGATTCAGAAAATCGCCCTGCTCTGCCCACATCTTGAACCGCTCTTCGCCAAACACATAAATCAAATGGCCGCCCGCAGCGATTTCCACCATTTCCTTGTTGTAGTCAAAAATAGGGGAGCCCAAAATGTCGATTGTCGGCGTTTCTCCAAGCTGAGCCTGCAAATCCGTCTCCAGCTTCGCGGTTATTTCCTGGGGAATACCCTGCGGGGGCATTACAAAAATCGAAACATCGTACTTCGAGCCGCCGCAGCCTGCCGCAAGCACGGTCATGACCAGCAGCAGCGCCGCTAATAAACGCTTTCTCATGTCGTTCGGTTCCTTTCTCTCCGGCAATTTCCCAGTGATTCTTTGTGATTCTTTTCCTATGATAGCATAAAAGGACGCGCACGGTAACGCGCAAACAAAAACCGGAATCAGCGGATTCCGGTTTTCTCCATATATTCATTGATCTTCAAATCCAGCTTGCTGCTTGCTTCGACCACAGGGGGAGACGTAAGGGATTGCTCCCGCTCGAACAGCTCCTCCATGCGGGTTCGCAAGGAGTAAATCTCTTCCTCCAAGAAGGATAAAGAAGAGGATTTCGGGGTATGACAGGGTTTCGGCCGCTTGCCGAACGTTCTTTCCCGCACGACCATATAGCTGCCGGAGGCCGCCCATGCGCCCTGACCGTATACCATTCAACACCCTCCCTTCTGACCTGGCAGGAATTTCGCTAAGATGTTACATCTTCTTCCATTTACGGATTCATAATAAATATAGCAGTTTTTGCAAAAAATGCAATGCTATTCTTCCGTTTTTACTTTTCGGACAAATTCTCCTATCCGCTCCAGCGCTTCGTTCAATTGTGCGACTGAAGTTGCATAGGAGCAGCGGATAAAGCCTTCGCCCCCGAGACCAAAGACATTGCCGGGGACCGCGGCAACCCGGGCTTCGGCCACAAGCCGTTCGGCAAAAGCCTCGGACGAAAGTCCGGTGGATGCGATGCTTGGAAACGCATAAAACGCGCCTTCCGGTTCGTGGCATTCGAGGCCGATTTCACGGAACCCCTTCACTACCAGGCGGCGCCGCTGGTTGTACGATTCCACCATGTGCTGCACTTCTTCCCTGCCGCCGCGCAGCGCCTCGAGCGCGGCCACCTGGCCCATGGCCGGGGCGCACATCACGGTGTACTGGTGGATCTTCAGCATGCCGGCTATCAGCTCGCGGTGCCCGCACACATACCCCATCCGCCAGCCCGTCATCGAAAACGCCTTCGAAAAGCCGCTCACCACAATCGTGCGGTCCTTCATGCCGGGCAGCGACGCGATGCTCACATGCCGTTTGCCGTACGTCAATTCGGCGTATATTTCGTCGGATATGACGATCAGATCGTTTTCTTCCGCAATCTTGGCGATCGGAAGAAGATCCTCGTAGCTCATAATACCGCCCGTCGGGTTGCTGGGGAAGCACAGGATGAGAATTTTCGATTTCGGCGTAATGTGTGCCTTCAGCAGCTCGGGGGTCAGCTTGAAGCCGTCCTTGGCGAACGTTTCAATGGGAACGGCCGTCCCGCCGCTGAGCTGGGTTATCGGCGTATACGGCAGGTAGCAGGGCTCCGGCACCAGCACCTCGTCGCCGGGATTTACCAGCGCCCGGAGCGCCAGGTCGATCCCCTCGCTGCCGCCGATGGTAACGATCATTTCATCCTTCGGGTTATAGGTCAGGCTGAAGCCGGTATGCATATACCCCGCAATCGCTTCCCGCAGCTCGGGCATGCCGGCGTTCGCGGTATATTTGGTGTAGCCGCGCTCCAGAGAAACGACGGCGGCGTCGCGCACATGCCAGGGCGTAGCGAAATCCGGTTCGCCCACGCCGAGGGAAATGATATCCTTCCCCCCGCTCACCAGATCAAAAAACTTGCGGATGCCCGAAGGAGGGATGGCTCTGACCCGCGGGTTCAGATAGTCCTCCATCGTTTTTATCTTGTTGTCCATCCGAACCGCCCTCTCCTCACGGGGATATCATCAAACGCCGATCCTCATCCTTGTCGTCGAAGATGATCGCGTCCTGTTTGTATTTTTTCAAAATAAAATGCGTTTTGGTGGAAAGCACCCGGTCGATCGGAGACAGCCGGTTGGAAACGAAGGAGGCAACTTCCTGCAGCGTCCGCCCTTCGATCTCCACGAGGAGATCGTAAGCGCCCGACATCAGATAGACGGACTTCACCTCGGGATACAGGTAGATTCGTTCGGCGATGGCGTCAAAGCCCCGTCCTCTTTCGGGAGTAATCTGCACCTCGATCAAAGCCGTCACCGATTCGTTGACCTTGGCCCAGTTGATGACCGCTGCATATTTTACGATAACATGCTCCGCTTCAAGCTCTGCTACCGCCGCTTCCACTTCTTCCCGGGTTACGCCAAGCATGGTGGCCATGGTGGCCGAATCCGTCCGGGCGTCTTCCTTCAGCAGGTCCAGGATTCGCAACTTCAATTCTCCCATTCGACAAGCCTCCTGCACATAAATTAACCTCGCATAAAAAACGATTAGTACCACTATACAACGAAACCCGGGTGCCTGCAAAGACGCACTTCCCCCTCCGGCGGCACAAAAAAAGCCCCGGTTCCGCGCAGAAACAAGCCAGCGGGAAGCCGAAGCCGTTCGATTTTCGTATCGTTAACGATGGTTTGGAAGCGAGTGCCTCAGGCCGGTTCCGCCAACCGGTCCTTTCAGCAGACCGCCGCAGGAACCTGTGCGCTCAGCAGCTTGCGCATGTTTTGCTGAAGTCCGCGTTCCGCATAATCCGGGTGAACGACAAAGCTCCAGTCGCCCGCCCCGCTCGAAAGCCGGCCGCCTACCGCAACCAGGACGCCGTCGTCATAGGCGGCGATTTCGTAAGCGTTCGTATCCGGTGCGGTCTTGCCGCCCG
Organism: Gorillibacterium sp. sgz306347; assembly: GCF_059735245.1. Lineage (NCBI taxonomy): Bacteria > Bacillati > Bacillota > Bacilli > Caryophanales > Paenibacillaceae > Gorillibacterium > Gorillibacterium sp. sgz306347. The sequence goes on along the minus strand of NZ_JCAPET010000009.1, from coordinate 45,783 downwards.
AAGATAGCAAAAGCTGCTTCAGCGTAGAGGGTTCCGGCCCCCCCATTTGCAATGCGATCATTTTGCGAAATCCCCCTGTTCTCTAATGGATTAATTATAATTATACAGTTAAGTGGATTTTTATTCAACACCCCGGCAAAAAAACCTCCCTTATCGGGAGGGATTTTTAGGACCGGCCGCCGCAAAGTGAACCGGGACGGAGAAAATGTCCGTGCTCATGTAACGTTCGCCGGTGTCGGGCGCAATGCACAGCACCCGTTTGCCGGGACCGAGCTCACGGGCAATCTGCAGCGCCCCCCAGACCGTCGCACCGGCGGACGGTCCGACCAGAATGCCCTCCATCGCGGCCAGCTCGCGCGTAACGCGAACCGCGTCTTCGTCCTTGACGCGCAAAATGCGGTCGTATACCGAAGTATTCAATACCGGAGGGATGAACCCCGGGCTTGTCCCCACCAGCTTATGGGGTCCCGGCTGGCCGCCGGAAAGAACCGGGGACCCGTCGGGCTCGACCACATAGACCCGGATGCCCGGAATGCGCTCTTTGAGCACCTCGCCGGTTCCGGTTATGGTGCCTCCTGTACCGGAAGAAGCGACAAACGCGTCCAGACGCCCTTCCGTCTGCTCAAGGATTTCAAGCGCGGTTGTTTCCCGGTGAATATCCGGGTTGGCTTTGTTCTCGAATTGGCGCGGGATGTAGCTGCCGGGAATCCGGTCGGCAAGCTCCTGCGCCCTGCGGATCGCCCCCGGCATCCGCTCGGCGTCCGGAGTCAGCACCACTTCCGCTCCGTACGAGCGCAGCAGGTTGATGCGTTCCCGGGTCATGTTATCCGGCATGACAATGATCAGACGGTAGCCTTTTGCCGCCGCGTTCATCGCCAGGCCGATCCCCGTGTTGCCGCTCGTCGCTTCAATGATCGTCGCCCCCGGCTGCAGCTCCCCGTTCTTCTCGGCCTGCTCGATCAGGTTGAAGGCAGCGCGGTCTTTCACGCTTCCGCTCGGATTGAAAAATTCCAGCTTGACCAATACCTCCGCATCCTGTCCGCCGACGAGCCGGTTCAGGCGAACCACCGGCGTCCGGCCAATCAGCTCCGTAATGCTCCCATGAATTTTTAACGACACACGCATCCGCTCCCTTTTCCTATTCCTACTTATTTTATCGGGTTTGGATCGGGTCCGTCAACTGCTTCTCTTTCCCCCCTTTCAGCCATGGAAGCAGAAGCCGCCAGACAATTAACGGCGTTAAGCTGATGCCCGTCAGCAGGGAAATCAGCGCATTGGGCGAAGCGGTGCGTGAAACGACAGCGATGAATAAAAGCGTTCCGATCACGCGTCCACCGTTCATGGCCACCTCCCGGACGACCACGTACTCCACCCGGTTTTCGGCCCCGTCCCGCTCCTTGCCGATGGCGTCGAAGGCAACCGAAGTCACCGGCACCAGATAAAGCGGAATGAACAGCGAAGTTCCGATTCCGTACACCAGCAGGTTCCAGTAGCTGATTCGGCCGAAAAGGGGAAGAAGCACCGCGGTCATGGCCAGAATGCCGGTCAGCATGGCCCATTTGCGGTGGCGGTGCTTCAGCAGCCGCCCGACCGCATAGTAGCTGGCCAGCGCGACCCCGGAGGTGATGAAGGAATAATTTCCGAGCCGAAGCTCGTTTCGGGTGCTGATGTAGACCAGCAGGCTGAAAACAAACGCAAATACCCCCTCCCGCAGCCCCTGGGCGCCCATGGCGGGCAAAATCGTCCGCCAGCTTCCATGCGGCCGGGCCAAAATTTCCCGGGCGAACCCCCAGCGGTACCGGCCTTCCGATTTGCGTTTGCTCAGAAAAAAGCTGCAGGCAAAGCCGGCGGCAAAGACACAAAGCGACAGCAGGAAGATAACGCGGTACCCTTGCGTTCCGTGCATCCGGGTAATGATGTACCCCGATAAAAGCGGCGCAAGCATACCCGAAGCGGAGCTGAGCAGCCCGGACCAGCCGTTGAAGCGGTCGCGGTTCTCCGGACCGGTCACTTCAAAGTACAAAACGTTGAAGGCCAGCCAAAAAAAGCCCGCCATTACCCCCTGGATGCAGCCGAGCGGCACGAAATAACGGATCGTGGCGCGACCGAGCAGCAGAACGAGGGAGTAAAAAACAATCGCTGTCAGCAGGCCGGCCCGCAAAACGTTCATTTTGTTTCCTTCCTTGGCCCATTTCCCCCCGATCCAGAACGTGAGGGCCATGGCCGCCTGCTGCCAGACGGAAAACCAGCCGATCATGGCCAGATCGTTTTTGGCTTTCCACAAGTAAACGTGTACAAAGGTCCCGGACAGAGCACCCGCCACCACGTACAAGGCGCCGACCAGGAGCAAAAGGCGGGCTTGGGCCGTCAACGCTTTCGGCGGCTTGCGGCCGTCTTCTTCAGAGGAGCGGAAACGGCTTCCGGCGGATGATTTGGGCAAATCGGCAGTATGGTTCATTGGCTTACTTTGCCCCGCAGCGAAGAAATCCAACCGTGAAACGTTATCGTGCCCGGGGGGAAAGGCCAAGGGATGGAAGCCCCGGAACGCGAGCCGGTTTAGTCGCTGAGCGCCTGGCGAAGCCGGAGCCGGCCGCCCTCGTTCAGATACGTCTCCGTTTTGAAGCAGGCGGGGCATACATACAAGTTCATCTCCAGAATTTCCGGCGTGAGCGGCTCCTTGATGCCGGGCGGCTGGACGGGCACGTGATTGTCCCCGGACAGCCGGATCACGCTGCCGAGCAGCATCAGCTCGCGGCAGTTGCCGCATTCCGGCGCTTCCTCCTGCAGATCGGTGAGCGCCTGCGCCTTTTGCAGGTAGGCTTCGCGAAACGAGCTTTCCTCCTCATCCGGTTCCGCTTTGGTGTATTCAAACGAAGGCTCGCCGTCGTCTTCGTCCTCTTCCTCATCCAGCGTCAGGGAAACGCTGCGGTAATCGCCAAGCTCGTTCAAGCAGTGGGGACAGACCGATTCCGGCCCGATCTCGGGGTCCCACACAATCTCGGTTTGACACCAGGGGCATATCTGATTCTCCTCGTTCATAGGGGACTCATCCTTTCTGTTGGGGTTCGTTAATTCACGCTGGCTCCAATTACATAGGAAATGGAAACCGAGATGATCATCGAAACCAACCCGACGGCTTTGTTGCCGCTTTTGACTTCTTCGTCGATTTTAAAATAAGGGGTCAGCAGATCAAACAAAAAATACGCCGCCAGCAGCAGCACGAAACCGTAGGAAGCCCAAATGATCGATTCCAGAATGGTGTCGTTGTTGAGGATGGCGAAGCGGAAAATATTCGAGATCCCGAAAATTTTCCCGCCCGTCGCCATCGCTACGGCTACGTTTCCCTTTTTGATCTCGTGCCAGTCGTTGTAACGGGTGATCCGGTTGAACACCAGCATAAACAAAATCAGGGCGACAGCCGCTACCGAAAAAAAAGCGAGCGTGTTCAGGTAGGGATTGTCCAGCATCCAGTCTACCTCTTTGTTCATCGGAACGCCTCCTGCGATTATGTAAGCACAGAAACGCCGGAAGAGACTGAAGAACCGCTCTTCAGCCTCTTACCCGGCGCTATCGGTTTTAAAACGCGTCTTACTGCTGCTCTTTGCGGGACGCGACTTTTGCCTTCAGGGCCGCGAGCTCGTCTTCGACGCCGTCGTTCTGGTCCAGCTTGGCCAGCTCGTCGTCCAGGCTCCGGTTTTTGGAGCGAAGCTCGTTGCTGGCCTGCGCTTCGGCTTCCATCTGGGCAACCTTGTCGCTCATCCGGTCGAAGCCGCGGGCGGCATTGTCCGTTCCGAAGCCGGACATCGCCTGGTTGATGGATTTCTGCGCTTTGGCTGCTTCCGCCCGGGCGACCAGAAGATCCTTTTTGTTCTTCATTTTCGTAAACTCGTCTTTCATCTCGCCCAGCTGGTCGCGGAGACGGTCGGCGTTCGCTTTGGCGATGTCGAACTGCCCCTTCATTTCGTCATAGCGGGTTTGATGCTCTTTCTTGTCCTGAAGCGCGCGGCGGGCCAGGTCTTCGTTGCCCTGCTCGATCGCTTTTTCGGCCTGCGCCTGGCGCTTCTCGACCATTTCCTGCGCTTCTTCGTACTGCTGCTTGAATTTCTTTTCCACCGCGATTTGCTTCGCGACCGCCGCTTCGGCGTCCATGATGTCCTGCTCCATGTCGCGGAGGAACTGATTCAGCATTTTGACCGGATCCTCGGCTTTATCCAAGAGATCGTTGATCGAAGCGGCCGTCAAATCGCGCAAACGTTTAAAAATTCCCATTCTGCTCATCCTCCCTGAATCTATTGTGCCGGCATTTTGTTCATTTTTGGTTCCACAAGGATTATTTACGCATGCGGCAAAACAAGGTTTCAAGAATTTCGGGGGGCTTTTTATTTCAGCTCGACGACGGTGACGCCGGTGCCTCCTTCGTTGTAAGCCCCGTCCCGGAAGCTTTTGACATGGCGGTGGCGGCGCAGATAGTCCTGGATGCCGGAGCGCAGCGCTCCCGTGCCTTTGCCGTGAATCAGATACACCTGCGGGAAATTTGCCAGGAACGATTCGTCCAGGAACCGGTCCACCTCGACGATCGAATCTTCGATGTTCTGGCCGCGCAGGTCCAGCTCCAGCCGCGCGTTGTCGTCCCGGGTGCGTTTGACGCCGGTAACGGTTTGCTGCGGCGCGGGCTTTTTCTTCTGGGAGGACGCCGTCTTGACCGACTCCAGGTCGGAGACCGGCACCTTCATTTTCATGATGCCGAGCTGGACGGTCGCTTCTCCGCCGCCGATCTCAACCACATGGCCGCGCTGGCCGAATTTGGCCACCATAACCTCGTCTCCGGGCTCGATTGCCTTTTCTTTCTTGACCGGCGGCTTGCCCGGACCGCTCTTCGGCGCCAGGTCGGGCACCGCTTCATCCAGCCGGCGGCGGACGCCAATGATCTCGTGCTCCTTGATGCGGCCGCCTTCCAAGGCCATCCGCCGAAGCTCGGTCACGATCTCCTCCGCTTCCCGGCGGGCTTTGGCAACGGCGGCCTCCGCTTCCTGCTCGGCCTGGGCCAGCAGCCGGCCGCGCTCTTCGGCGAAGCGGCGCTCCTCGTTTTCCAGCTTGCGGCGCAGCGCCTCCACCTCCGCCCGGAGCTTCTCGGCGCTGGTGCGCTCCGCTTCGGCGGTCAGCCGGTTTTCCTCCAGCGTTGCGATCATCGACTCGACGCGCTGGTCCTCCTCGCCGACCTGGCCGCGCGCATGCTCGATGATCGAGCGGGACAGCCCGAGCCGCTCCGCAATCGCAAACGCGTTGCTTCGGCCGGGTATGCCGACCAGCAGCCTGTAGGTGGGGCTGAGCGTGTTGATGTCGAACTCCATGCTGGCGTTGACGACGCCCTTTTTGTCATAGGCGTAAGCCTTTAACTCGCTGTAGTGGGTAGTCGCGACCAGACGGCAGCCCATCGAATGGATGTATTCCAGAATCGCGATCGCAAGGGCCGAGCCCTCCGCCGGGTCCGTTCCGGCCCCGACCTCGTCCAGCAGCACCAGGCTTTTCGGCGTCATGCCGCGCAGGATGGAGATGATGTTGGTCATGTGGCTGGAAAAGGTACTGAGGTTTTGCTCAATGCTCTGCTCGTCCCCGATGTCCGCATAAATGCCGTCAAAGACGCACATCTGGCTTCCGTCCTCCGCCGGGATGAACAGGCCGGACATGGCCATCAGACTGAGCAGGCCGATCGTTTTCAGAGTGACTGTTTTGCCGCCCGTATTCGGCCCCGTCACAATGATGGCGCTATACTGGTTGCCGAGCTCAACGTCGAGCGGCACGACGTTATCCCGGGTCAGCAGCGGATGGCGGCCTTTTTTCAGCTTGAGGAAGCCCCGGTCGTTCATGACCGGCAGCGTTCCTTTCATGGTGCGTGCCAGCGTAGCCTTGGCAAAAATAAAGTCCAGCTCGCCGAGAACGTCCAGGTTGGCTTCGAGCGGCTCGGCGAATTCCGCCACCATGGCCGACAGCATCTGAAGAATCTTCTCGATCTCGCGCTCTTCCTTCAGCTTCAGCTCGCGCAAACGGTTGTTCATCTGCACGACGGCTTCGGGCTCGATGTACATGGTCGCCCCGGAGGCCGACTGATCGTGCACGATGCCGCCGAAATGGCTGCGGTATTCCGCTTTAACCGGAATGACGTACCGGTCTCCGCGGATGGTGACCAGGTTCTCCTGCAGCATTTTCTGCACGGACGGGGTGCGGATCATTTGATCCAGCCGTTCGCGAACGCGCGCTTCGCCGTTGCGCAGCTCTTGGCGCGTCCGGTTGAGCTCGGGACTCGCTGTATCCATGACGTAAGCCTGTTCATCGATGCATTCAAGAATGCGCGTCTCCGCCTGTCGGTCCTCGCTGATCAGCTCGGCCAGGTCGGCAAGCAGCGGAATCGGGTGATCGGAATGGACGGTCTCCAAAAACCGGCGCAGCCGTCGGCCGCCTTTCATCGTGGTGGCGATGTCGAGCAGCTCGGCCGGATTCAGCATGCCGCCAAGCTTGGCCCGGCGCAGGGCCGGACGGACATCGCGGATGCCGCCGAAGGGAGCGCCCCCCTTGAGCCGGTCGACCGCAAACGCTTCGTCGGTCGCCTGAAGGCGCCGCTTGACCTCTTCCAGCACGCCGCTCGGGCGGAGCGCTTCCGCCCGGGTTTTGCCCAGGCTAGTTGCGGCCCGTTCCGTCAGGGCGTCCAGAATTTTATGAAATTCAAGTGTATTTAAAATTTTGCCTTCCACTTTGATCCTGCTCCTATCATGGTTCGTTACCGCCTCTATTATATCCAAAGCCCGCCGGATAAGCTATTCGAGCGTTTGACTATAGCGGAATATTCCCGGATATAAGCCTGGACCGCCTCATGTCCAGGAGCCGGTATCGGCAAAAGCTCGGCGTTTCCGCTCCGCCGCAAACGCCTCCCCGGTTCATAACCCGGCCAACTCGGGAAATACTATCCGTATGTCCTTACAGGGAGGAGGTAATCCGCATGCGTATTCTGGGCGCAATCGTCCGTTTTGTGGTCACCGCCATTGTGTTGCTCGTCACCGCATGGCTGGTTCCCGGGTTCCGGGTCGGGGGCTTCGGCAGCGCACTGCTGCTGGCCCTTGTGGTCGCTCTGCTCGGCTGGGTGATCGAAAGTCTTTTCGGAAAAAATGTCAGTCCCTTCGGCCGGGGAGTCGTCGGATTTCTGCTCAGCGCGCTGGTGATCTACGTCAGCCAGTTTATCGTCGGCGGTATCCGCGTGACGCTGCTCGGCGCACTGCTTGCGGCGCTGGTTATCGGCATCATTGACCTGTTCGTTCCCATTGCCGGCATCGGAAAACGGAACGGGACCGAAGGAGCACGTTAAAGCGGAATTTCGCTGCCGCCTGCCGGCGGCAAAAAACCGGCGGCCTGGACATCGGTCCAAGCCGCCGGTTTGCTTTGCATCCGGAGCTTCACGCATTCCGCTTTCTGGCGGAGGAGTCGGCTTCAACGCCGGTTAACCGGTTTTCCCGATAACCAGCGACAGGAGGCCGGCCGCGATCAAAGGCCCCACGGGAACGCCGCGGAACAACGCGACGCCAAGGACTGTCCCGATGAGCAGTCCCGCAACGATAGTGGGCTGATTCCCCATCAGGGCGACGCCGCGGCCGCCCAGGTAGGAAACGAGCACCCCGGTTGCGACGGCGAGCAGCGATTTCCAATTGGTGAAGGATTGCAGCATATCCTGCGGCGACAGCTTGCCGTTTGCGATAGGGGACATGACCCCAATCGTCAGGATCACAATCCCGACGGTTAGGCCGTGTTTCTCGATCCAGGGAAACGCCTGGTTCAGCGGCGTGAGCCGCACCAGCAGCAGAACGACCATCGCCACCGCGACGGACTGGTTGCTGCTGATCAGGCCGAGCGCGGCGAAGATCAGCAGCACGACGGCGGTTATGTCAATGTTGGCCAAGCGGATTGCCTCCTTTCGATCTCGGTTTCTTGCCGGAGGACGGCCTTATCGAACACGAAAAACCCCCGTGAGGGGGTTCCCGCACCGAACATTATTTTCGGCCCGCTTCCTCGGTGGATTCTTCCATGACCAGTTCGATCCACTCATTATACTCTTTTTTGAGCATTTCATACTCCTGCTGCAGCTTGGCGTATTCCTGTTCCAGCGGTTGGTCCGCCGAAACGGATCTGTCCTCCCGCTCCTGCCGCAGCGCGGCGGCCAGTTCTTCGGCTTCGCGTCTCGCTTCCGCAATGGCGGCCTCCGCCGCCTCCAGCCGGTCTTCGGCAGCGGCCAGCTCGCGCTCCTTGACGGCAAGCCGCTCGGCCTCGTCGGATTCGCTTTGGCGTACGGCCGCCAGTTCTTCGTCGAGCCGTTTCTCGCGTTCGGCCGTCTTGTTCAGCTCGCTTCGAAGCGACAGCAGGGCGTACTCCAACCGGTCCTTCTCTTCCGCCCAGCCCGCCTGGAGATCGCCCAACCGGCTTTCCGCCTCGGACAGCCGGGCAAGCAAAGCTTCCTGCTCCGCACCCAGCCGGGCCGCTTCGGCTTCGCGCGCCGCCGCGACCTGCTTGGCGGTTTCGCTCTCCAGCTCGCGGAACATCGCGTCCGCCTCCAGATCGGCGCTCTGCCGCAGTTTAGCCAGCTCGCGCTCACGCTGCTCCGCAAGCGCCGCCTCGCGCTCCGCCAGCTCGCGCTCACGCTGCTCCGCGAGCGCCGTTTCGCGCTCCGCCNAGCTCGCGCTCATGCTGCTCCGCAAGCGCCGCTTCACGCTCCGCCAGCTCGCGCTCATGCTGCTCCGCAAGCGCCGCCTCGCGCTCCGCCAGCTCGCGCTCACGCTGCTCCGCGAGCGCCGCTTCGCGCTCCGCCAGCTCGCGCTCATGCTGCTCCGCAAGCGCCGCTTCACGCTCCGCCAGCTCGCGCTCATGCTGCTCCGCAAGCGCCGCCTCGCGCTCCGCCAGCTCGCGCTCACGCTGCTCCGCTAGCGCCGCTTCGCGCTCCGCAAGCTCGCGCTTGTGCTGCTCCGCGAGCGCCGCTTCGCGCTCCGCCAGCTCGCGCTCATGCTGCTCCGCTAGCGCTGCTTCCTGCTCCGCCAGCTCGCGCTCATGCTGCTCCGCAAGCTCGGCCGCTACCCGCGCCTTCTCTTCCCGCGCGGCGTCGCGTTCCTCCTCCAGCCGGACGGCATCCGCGAGCATGGACGCCTGAACGCGCTCCAGCTCCTCCGCCAAAAACAAATCTTTACGCTCCAGCTCTTCTTCATGCTCGCGCTTCAGCCTGGTTTCGCGTTCCGCCTGTTCGCTGCGCAGCCGTTCCGTTTCTTCCACCAGATACCGTTCGGCTTCGTCCAGCCGCCGCTTCCATTCCTCCGCATCGGCAGCGTGGGTTTCCTGCAAGCGCCCGGCGGTTTCCGCCGCTTCGCCGCGCAGGCGAATCAGTTCCTCGGCCTGCGCGCTTTGCATTTCCCGAAGCTCCGCCGCATGGGCTTCCTGCAGCTTCCGCAGCTCGCCGGCATGGACTTCCTGCAGGCGGCGCAGCTCTTCGCGCCGCTCCTTCTGCAAGGCTTCGCTTTCCGCGCTTGCCGTTTCACGCAGCTTGGCCAGCTCGGCCGCATGCGTTTCCTTCAGACGGCGGACTTCGCCCTCCTGCTGCGCCCGGTAATCCGCCAGCTCCTTGCGGGCCTTCTCGCCCGCTTTTGCCAGCTCGTCCGCTTTTGCGGCCGTCTGCTCCAGCTCCTTGCGCAGCTTGCCCGCTTCGTTTTGTGCGGCGTTTGCTTTATCCTGCAAGGCTTTGCGCTCCTGCACAAGCGAATTGCGGACGCTTTCGTGCTCTTTGATCCGCTCGGCCGCTTTTTGCGCCTCGCGGTTTTTCTCTTCCAGTTCCTTCTTCAGTCCGGTCTTCTCCGCGTCCAAACGCTGGCGTTCGGAGGACCACTCGGTCCGGGCGCGGGAGAAGCTTTCCGCTTCTTCCCGCCGGACCTGCTCCAGTTCCCGGAATTCTTTGTCCCGCGCTTCAAAGGACTCGCGCAGCCCATCGTATTGATCGGCCTTTTTGCGAAGCTCCCGTTCCAGATTGCCGAGCCGCTCCGTTTCCGCTGCAAGCCGTTCCAGCTCATCCTGGATTTTGATAAACTCATCCGCTATGTTGACAGCCGCCAAAACGGCAATCTTCGTCGTATCCAGACGCTGATTCGTATGGGCGATCTGCTGCATTTGTTCATTGACCCGGGCCGCGACCCTTTTCATATAGGCGGGACTTGAGGTGCCTTTCAGGCGGTACTGCGTCCCGTAGATATCGACCGACAGGCGTGTCGTTTCTTCCTGGCTCATGCATAAACCTCCTCCCACGCTTGTTTACGTATTCGCGAAAAGCCGTCCTGTTCCTGCTACTTTCGAAGCTCCGCGCCAAAAGTTTGTTCCAGCGCCGCCAGCACCTTCCCGTGGGCTTCGGTTACTTCCTCGTCCGTCAGCGTCCGTTCCGGATTGCGGTAACGGAAGGTAAGCGCCACGCTCTTGCGGTCTTCTCCGAGGCGTTCTCCGCTGTAGACGTCGAACACGCCGCTCGACTCCAGCAGTCCGCCCGCGACTTTCCGCGCTTCGGCAAGCAGCTCGCCGGCCGGAACCGTCCGGTCCACCACGACGGCGATGTCGCGCGTAACCGCCGGGAAACGGGGCAGCGTGCGGTATTCAATCGTACCGCCCGCGAGTCCGATCAGCGTTTCCAGCTCGGCTTCGAGCACATACGTTTCTTCCAGGTCCAGCTCGCGCTGAAGGTCCGGATGCACTTGGCCGATCCGGCCGATAAAGGCCTCTTCCCCGTTCCGCACGGCGGCGATTTCCGCTGTCCGCCCCGGATGCAAGCCCGGCACGGAGACGCCCCGGTACCGAACGCCTTCGACGCCAAGCGCTTCCGTCACCTTTTCGAAAATGCCTTTCAAATCATAGAAATCCACCTTTGCGGCTTTTTCCGCCCAATGCTGCGGCGTCCGGGTTCCGGTCAAAAGAACCGTCAGAAGCAGCTTTTCCTTGGGCTGGCGGGTGAGCGTTTCTTCGTCGGTTATAAAGACGCGGCCGATTTCAAAAAGGGCGAGGTCGGCATTGTTGCGGTTCCGGTTATACCGGGCGGCCTCCAGCAGCTGCGGCACCAGGCTGGTGCGGAGCACGCTGCGGTCCTCGCTCATCGGCAGCGCCAGCCGGACCGGTTTGGCTTCCTCGTATGCGCCGGGAAACTGTTCGTGCTGTTCCGGCTGCGTCAGCGAATAGGTAATTGCTTCGTTCAGGCCGCTGTCCGTCAAAAGGCTGCGGACGCTGCGGACAAGGCGCTGGGATCGGGTGAGCGAACCCGGCGTGGTGACGCCGACCATCAGAGTCGTCGGGATGTTGTCATAGCCGTACAGACGGGCGATTTCCTCGATCAGGTCGACGTCGCGGGCGATGTCCCCCCGGCGGCCGGGAACCTTGACCAGAACAGTGTCTTCTCCCGCTTCTTCATAATCGAAATGGAGGCGGTCCAGCACGTCCTGGACATCCCGGAACGAAAGCTCCATGCCGAGAAGCCCGTTGACCTTGGCGAGCGCAAGCGGAACGCGTTGCTGCTCGTAGGGGCGGGCCTTGGCTTCAACCGTTCCGGCGGCGGCTTTCGCTCCAGCGTAGCGGCACATCAGGGAAGCGGCCCGGTCCAGCGCCGCGATAACGGCTTCGGGGTTCACTTCCTTTTCAAAGCGCAGGCTGGCTTCCGAACGGAGGCTCAGCTGGCGGGAGGTGCGTCGGATGGAGGGACCGGCGAAATGGGCCGATTCCAGGGCGATGCGCGCGGTGCTTGCCGTAACCTCGGAGTTTTCACCGCCCATGACGCCCGCGATTCCGGCCGGCGTCGGGCCGTCGGTGATCAGGAGCATCGAGGAAGCAAGTTCCCGGTCCACGCCGTCCAGCGTCACCAGCCGCTCGCCTTCGCGGGCCATGCGGACTTCGATGCGGCCGCCCGCCAGCTTGTCGGCGTCAAAGGCATGAAGCGGTTGACCGTATTCCAGCATGACGTAGTTGGTAATATCGACCACATTGTTGATCGGCCGGATGCCGCCGGCCATAAGCCGGTACTGCATCCAGAGCGGGGATGGGCCGATCTTGACGCCTTCCAGCAGGCGAACCGCATAATGGGGGCAAGCTTCCGGCGCGCTGATGTCCACCTTGAGCTTATCCGCCGCCGGGGCGCCTTCTTCGGCAAGCCCCTCCTGCGGGTCTGGCAAGCGCACCTCGCGGCCGAGAATCGCCGCAATTTCATATGCGACGCCGAGCATGCTCAGGCAGTCCGAACGGTTCGGCGTCAGGTCAAGCTCCAGCACCTCGTCGTCAATGCCAAGCACGTCGAGAATATTTTGTCCGACAGCGGTTCCCTCCGGGAGAACCAGAATGCCTTCCTGCACTTCTTTCGGAAGGTAGCGGTCGTTGATACCAAGCTCTTTGGCAGAGCAAATCATGCCTTGGGACTCGACGCCCCGCAGCTTGGCGCGTTTGATCTTCAAGCCGTCCGGCAGGTTGGCGCCGATCAGGGCCACGGGGACCGTTTGCCCCTCCGCCACATTCGGAGCGCCGCAGACGATTTGCAGGTCCTCGCCCGTCCCGGCGTCCACCGTGCAAACGTTCAACTTGTCCGCGTCGGGGTGCTTCTGTCTGGCTTTGACGTAGCCGGTCACCACGCCCTGCACGCCTTTGTTCAAAGCTTCCACTCCGTCTACTTCCACGCCGCTGCGAGTCAGCTTTTCGGCCAGCTCTTTGGCGCTATAGCCCGTCAAATCGACGTATTCGGATAACCATCGGTACGATACTTTCATGCTTGGCTCACGTCCCTAACGTTGGATTGGTTGCATATAGACAAGGCCTCCTCGGGCCTCCTGATTCGTGCTTCGAGTGCGCATTGCGCTCTGTCACGCGGCGGACAGGCTTGCAGCCGCCGATCTCGCCTGCTTCTTACTTTTGGGTAAACTGCCGGAGAAAACGCAGATCGTTGCCATAGAAATGGCGGATGTCGTCCACGCCGTACTTCAGCATCGCGATCCGTTCGGGACCCATCCCGAATGCAAAGCCGCTGTATTCCTCGGGATCATATCCGCTCATGCGCAGCACTTCGGGATGCACCATTCCGGAGCCGAGAATTTCGATCCAGCCGCTGCCTTTGCAGGTCCGGCAGCCTTCACCCCCGCACATCATGCAGGAAACGTCGACCTCCGCGCTCGGTTCGGTGAACGGGAAAAAGCTCGGGCGAAGCCGGATTTTCACGTTCGGCCCGAACATTTCCCGGGCAAATTGGAGCAGGGTGCCTTTCAGGTCGCTCATGCGGATGTTTTTGCCGATTACAAGCCCTTCCACCTGCGTGAACTGGTGAGAGTGGGTCGCGTCGTCCTCGTCCCGCCGGTAAACCTTGCCGGGGCAGATGATTTTGACCGGAACCGCGCCTTTGCGGCGTTCCATGGTGCGCACCTGCACCGGAGAGGTATGCGTACGAAGCAGCAGCTCCTCCGTCAAATAAAACGAATCCTGCATGTCGCGCGCCGGGTGGTTTTTGGGAAGGTTCAACGCTTCAAAGTTGTAGTAATCCTGCTCGACTTCCGGGCCTTCCTCAACCGTGTACCCCATGCCGACGAAAATATCCTCGATCTCCTGAACCACCTTGCTGAGCGGATGCGCCGCTCCGGCCGGCGCCGGCCGGCCCGGCAGAGACACGTCGATCGTTTCCGATCTCAGCCGCTCCTCCGTTTCCCGGCGCTGCATGTCCGCCTGGCGTTCCTCGAGCGCCTGCTCGATGGACTGGCGCACCTCGTTCGCCACCTGCCCGATCAGCGGGCGCTCCTCCGCGCTGAGCGCGCCCATGCCGCGCAGGATTTCGGTCAGCGGTCCTTTTTTGCCGAGGTACTTGACCTTGAGCTCGTTCAATTGCTGGATGCCCTTAACGTCCTTCAGCTCGTTCAGCACCGTTTGCTTCAGTTCGATCAAACGTTCCTTCATCATGATTCGTCGCCCCTTTTAGCGGTGTATGGCAAAAGCAAAAAGGCGACCCCGTCCCGTAAGGGACGAAATCGCCGTGGTACCACCCTTGTTTAAGCATGCGGCGCCTCGGCCGGCGTACGGCCGGTAACCGCGTTCCCGCCGGAATGGCGCAGGAATCCGCTTGCTCGCTCTGTCGAATAACGGCTCGTAACCGGTCGGCTCTACTGCGCGGCTTTCGAATCGGGGCGAACGGCCGGACCGTGCGGCAGCGCCGCCGGCTCCCTACCGTTTCCGCCCGCAAGCGGCGGTTCAAGGGACTGCTCCGGAGCGAACTTCAGCAGCCTGATTCCCGAGAAACGCTCTCAATCTCCGGCGTTTCCTCCCTGTCGCGAAGCACTGCTTACTCTTCTCCATCATGGCATTTAAAATGTTACCGCTTATTATACGCAAACCGGATGCCGGCTGCAAGGTGCGGCGACGCTTTTTGCCGGATCGAAGGCAGGCCGCGAGTGTACCAGTGCTAATCCGTTAGCCCTATTTCCTCGTTTTCCCTCACAGATGACGAAGCGAAAAATGCCAGTTATGACAAAGCCTCCCGATTTCGCGCAGCGCACGAAGCCGGGAGGCTTTTCCTTGCCAACCTTTTATTTTTTGCAAAAAATTATCGTTTCGTTACGCCTGATCCCACAGCCGGCGGACGTTTGCCAATCCGATCCGCGTTCCTTCGCGGCAAGGCTCCATCCCCTCGAATTCGACGGAAAGATAACCGTCGTACCCCGAGCCTTTGAGCACCTTGAAAACCTGCGCCATCGGAATATCCCCGTTGCCGACAATTGCGCCGCGCAGGTAATTGCCGGACGTTGTGCGGAACCAGCCTTCGCCCGGCTCCGCGGCTGCGGGGCGCAGATAAAAGTCTTTGATATGTACCATCGATGCGTACCCGATGTTGTTCTTGACGGCAGCCACCGGGTCTTCGTCGGCGCACATGAAGTTGCCGATGTCGAGCGTTGTTTTGAAATTCGGCCGGTCCACCGCATGCAGCAGCGCTTGTACGCGGTCGCTTGCCTGCAGAAAATAACCGTGGTTTTCCACGCTGGTCACGATGCCGGCTTCGGCGGCGTAATCCGCTACCCGGCGGCAGCCTTCGGCCAGCTTCGGCAGCCGGTTCAGAAAGTTGCGAATCGACGTGTCCGGGTGGCTGGCCACATCATGCCGCATCAGCTTGACGCCAAGTCCGCGCGCGACGTCCACTTCTTTGAGCAGCCGTTCGACCTCCCGCTCGAAGTCCTCCTCGCTGTCCACCGCCAGGTTGCCGCCGGTCGCATAGTTGGAAAGGGCGATCCCTTTCGCCTCGGCCCGCTTCCGGATTTGCTCCGTCAGCTCCGGCTGCCCGGCCAGATTCAGGCCGAGCGACACAATCTCGGCGTGCTCCGCGCCGGCTTCCGCGATCCAGTCGATGACGCCGAGAATATCCAGTTCCCCGTTTTGCATGGCCTTGTACAAGCTGTAGGTGCTGATGCCCGGTTTCATAGCTTGACTCTCCTCCTGTAAGCTGCCCGTTTTCAGCTTCCCTTTCGGGGCGTTAAAGCAGCCTCTTCCCCACCAGTATACCCGGATGCCCGCCCCGGGGAAAGCGCCTTCCTGGCAGATATGCCGGATATGCCCAATCCGGCGGAAAAACCGGCCGAAAGCAGAAAAAAAGCCGTCCGCTATGAACGGAACGGCTTGTTTGTCCGGGAAGGGCGGCCGACCAAGGCACGCTTTAGCTTGCGCGGTTAGACGCCCGGCCGGTGCGATAAGCCCCGTCTGATCCATAGGACGCTTCGGCCTCGCGGCAATACGCTTTTCAGTCTGCACCGTAAAACGCTCCCTGTGCGATCAACGGCGCGCCGCTTCCGTTATTTGCGCAAGTGGTACGGCACGGTGGCGATGACGATGTCTTTTTGGGCAAAGAGAAAAGCGCGGATCAGCAGGCTGGTCTGGTTGTGAAGCAGATTTTGCCACCAGTGCCGCGTGATAAATTGCGGAATCAGGATGGTGATGTGGTCCGTTTCGGACGTTTTCCACTCCACCGTGTCAATAAACCGCAAAAGCGGACGGATGATGCTCCGGTACCGGGAGCGCAGCGTGATCAGGCGGATGCCCGGGTCCCACTCGGCCCACTTTTCCTCCATGCGGCGAATTTCTTCCTCATCGAACCCGACGTAAACGGCGACCACGTTTTCCGTCAGAGAGCGTGCGTAGCTGATCGAGTTCAGCACAACCCGC
The DNA here is from genome assembly GCF_059735245.1 of Gorillibacterium sp. sgz306347. Taxonomy (NCBI): domain Bacteria; kingdom Bacillati; phylum Bacillota; class Bacilli; order Caryophanales; family Paenibacillaceae; genus Gorillibacterium; species Gorillibacterium sp. sgz306347. Next base: position 29,556 of record NZ_JCAPET010000009.1, on the reverse strand, counting down.
GTCACGCCGGCCACCGGCACGATGATGGTGCTTCCTTTTATGACGGGTTTGTCGGTCTTCAGGTTCAGCCGCAGTTCGTCTGCGATGTTCGCGTAATGCCGGCGGATGCGCACAAACAGGTAGATGACGGCGGGCAGGAATACGAAAACGCCCCAGGTATGGTCAAATTTCGTGATGATGAAAATCAGGGTGATCGTAAGCGTGGTCAGCATGCCGATCGTATTGACGACGAATTTCAACGTCCAGCCCGGGGGACGGAGCTTCCGCCAGCGGAGCATCATGCCGAGCTGGGAAAGCGTAAAGGGAATGAACACGCCCACCGCATACAGCGGAATCAGGCTTTCCGTATTGCCGTTAAACATAATGACCAGAAGCGCGGAGAAAACGCCGAGAAAAATGATGCCGTTGGAGAAGCCAAGCCGGTCTCCGCGAACCTGAAACGCATGGGGCAGAAATTTATCCTTTGAAAGCATAAAGGCGAGCAGCGGAAAAGCCGAATATGCGGTGTTTGCCGCCAGGAACAAAATCAGCGCCGTAATGCCCTGAATCCAGTAATACAGGACTCCGCGGCCAAAGGTGGATTCGGCGACCTGGGAGACGACGGTGCTGGTCGGATTGGGCGCGATCCCGTTCCAGTAAGCCAGCAGCGTAATGCCGAGGAACATGAAGCCAAGGATAAAGCCCATCATCATGAGGGTCTTGGCGGCGTTTTTTTCAGACGGCTGGCGAAAATTCGGAATCGCATTGGAGACGGCCTCGACGCCGGTCAGAGCCGAACAGCCGGAGCTGAACGCCTTCAGCAGCAGGAACAGGCTGACGTTGGACACCGCGGAGCCGAACTCCGGCACATGCCCTTGCGGGCCGACGGTGAGGTATTTGATCAGCCCCGCCACGATCAGCACGGCGATCGACCCGATAAACAAGTACACCGGGATCGCCAGCACGCTGGCGGATTCGGTGGTGCCGCGCAGGTTCATGATGGTCAAAAACAGAATCATGGCAATGGCGATGTAAACCCGGTAATCGTGCAGCTGCGGAAACGCGGACGTGATCGCGTCCGTCCCGGCGGACGAGCTGACGGCAACGGTCAATATGTAATCGACCAGAAGCGATCCCCCGGCGACCAGGCTGGTGTACGTCCCGAGGTTGTCTTTGGACACAATGTACGCCCCGCCCCCGGAGGGGTAAGCGAAGATGGTTTGACGGTAGGAGACAACCAGAATCACCAAAAGGGCCAATACGGCAAAGGAAATGGGCACCGAATACCACGCGGCGGCAAAGCCGGCGGCCATCAGCGCGATCAATATTTGCTCCGTCCCGTACGCGACCGACGACAGCGCGTCGGACGAGAGGACGGCAAGCGCCTTAAGCTTGGATAATTTTTCAGCTTCCAGATCCGTCGACTTCATCGGACGGCCGATCAGGAATCGTTTGAGCTTGCTGGCCAAACCAATCACACCTTTTCTTCAAATAAAAAAACACACAGATTTGTCCTGCATGTTTTTGTCTTCCAGCGAGCCCCGGCGGGCGACATGGACGATAACTACCTGCAATTCCAGTTCACAGATGCTAATTATAAGTTCCCCCCACGGCGGCGTAAATATCCCGCTTCGGCCAAAAAGGGCGGCTGCAATTGAAAAAAACTGGAATCCGCCTTCTGACGCGTCCCTATCTGTGCCGTGTTCATTATTTCACAATGGGGCTTCGTTTTACGCGAAAATTGGGAGGCGGCTATGTCCGATTGGTGAAAAGGGAAATCGTCGTCTCGGTCTATGACTTGGACGGAACGGGAAACGACACAAAACAATTATATTCTTATCTTTCAGCAGTATCGGTAGAGCAAGCGAAAACCGCACGGATTGGTACACTGCAAAATACGTGAAGCGATAAAAGCCTCGCCCTCCGAAATCCATCGAAGGGTGAGGCTTTTCTTGTTTTTAACCGTGACATCCGCCTCAACCGGCAGAAAGCCGAATCAGATACGAAACGACCGCCGCATTCCAGACCAGCAGAAGCGGAATGCCGACGCGGAAGCTCAAATGCAGCGTTTTGTGGCGGAACCGGTACATGCCGAACAGCACGCCAAGCGCGCCGCCAATGAGAGCGACGCCAAACAGGCGAGCCTCCGGAATGCGCCGTTTGTTCCGGCGCGCGCGGGCTTTGTCATTGCCCATCATGGCATAGCCGAGCGCGGAAAGCACGGCAATGTAGATGATTAATGCGGTTTGCACCCGTCCCCCTCCTTTTGGCTCCATTATAAGGGCTCCTGCCGGAAACGGACAACCGTCTCCTGTTGGCTTGAGCGGATTCGGCCGTTTTGGAAAAGCGGACCGAATTGTGTATCATGATAGCGGAAGCCATCATCGAAGGAGGAATGACAGTTGAAATACCGCAGACTTGGAAAAACCGGCTTGAAGGTTTCCGTGGTTGGCGTCGGCACCTGGCAGTTCGGCGGGGAATGGGGCAAAGCCTTTTCCCAGTCGGAAGCCGACCGAATCCTGGGACGGGCCAAGGAACTTGGCATCAATCTGATCGATACGGCGGAATGCTACGGCGACCATCTGTCGGAATCGCTGATCGGAGGCTTTCTCCGCGGCGACCGGCGCGAGGATTGGGTCGTTGCCACCAAATTCGGCCATCATTTTCACGAGAATTTTACGCGCACGGATTCGTTTGGCGCCGAGGAAGCCGTCAAGCAGCTGGACGCATCCCTGAAGGCGCTGGGCACCGATTATGTGGACCTGCTGCAGTTCCATTCCGGCCCGGACAGCGCATTCGACAACGACGAATTGTGGGAAACGCTGAACCGCCAGGTGGAAGCCGGAAAGGTCCGTCATCTGGGCATTTCCATCGGAGCGAATACCAACGTGCATCAAACGTCCGCCGCGACACGCGTCGGCGCGTCCGCCATCCAGGTGGTATACAACCGGCTGGAGCGTCAGCCGGAGGAAGCCGTTTTCCCGTCGTGCCTGGAGCAGGATTTGGGCGTGCTGGCCCGGGTTCCGCTTGCAAGCGGGTACCTGAGCGGAAAGTACAAGCCCGGCGCCACCTTCGGCAAAGACGACGTGCGGCATCGCCACGACCCGGAACAAACGGCCGAAAAGCTCCGGCAGGTAGATGAAATCCGCCGGAACGAAGTCCCGGAGGGCACGGACATGGCCCGCTGGGCGCTGGCCTGGTGCCTGAAGCACGACGCTGTAACCGCGGTAATTCCTGGCTGCAAGGACGAAGCGCAGGTGGAAGCGAACGCGGCCGCCGTGGAGCTGCTGAGCGACAATCACCCGCAGGCTTGGAAGAACGTCACGGAATCCAACGCGTGACAGGAAAGAATCAAGCGGGTCCCCGCTTGAGATAGTTTAGCGGTACATAGCAAACCCCCGGCTCTGGTTCGCCGGGGTTTTGTTGTTCTTTTGAGGCCTTTTGAGCCTTATGAGCCTTTATTGAGCTTCGTTCCCATACGTTCGGATTACCTTTAGCGTAATGGTTCGCCGTAGAAAACATGAAAATGACGATGCTTTGAGTCCTGGTACTTTCCTAAATTGGTCGACACTCTGCAAGCTCCATACTCAGACTGCACTTGTGACGCCACCTTTTTACAACGTCCCATCAACTCAATCAAGAGTTCCTTGTCGCCTTGCTCCAGTGTTAGAAGCGACGAGATCTGCTTCTTAGGAATCGCAACCATGTGAACGGGATAAAACGGGCGAGTATGGTGATATGCCAAAACGTTGTCCGTCTCAAGTACTTTTTGAACAGAAGTATGACCGATTGCTGAAATAAAAATCGCCGCGTGCGCGGATAATCCATGTTTTCTAAGCGATATCTCCATGTTATCCCGCCGAAAAAGGCGGTAAGATGGCAAAAGATCGGCTTTCGTTTGCGAAACATCAAGCAGATGCAAAGCAGAAAGGTCCGGTTCCCACCAACATGAAGCTGACAACCCGAATCTACCTGGATGCCGCGCTGCAGAACACGAAAAGCGTCGCCTTCTTCACCTTCCTGCCGGTGCTGATCGTCCGGCTGGGCGCAAGCGATTTCCAGGTCGCCTTGTCCAACTCGCTGCCGCCGCTCTTTTCCGCTTTGTCGCTGGCCTTTATCACCCGCCAATTTCCGGTTACCCGCGGGGTCTATTTGACGGCGGGCTATGTCCGCCAATTCGCCTTCCTCAGCATGGCGCTGGCGGTTATGCTTCCGAACCCTATTCCGTTTATCCTCGCTTTTTGGGCGGTGAACGCCATGTCCGTCATGGTCACCAGCGCACAGCAGCCCGCGATATTGCGCCGCCATGTGGAACCGGGACGGTTTCCGCAAATATTCAGCACCAACAAGCTTATCGGCATCGTCATTGTCGTGCTCGGCAGCCTGGGAATCGGCAATGTGCTCGACTTGACCGACCGCCTTTTTCCCTATAACTATATGATTTCCATGCTGGTCGGCTGTTTGGCCACGTTTGCCGGCATGAACCTGATCGCCCGGCTCGCTCCGAACGAAAAGCAGCGGGTTCGGCTGAAAATGGTGGTCCCGTTCCGGGAATGCGACCGGCGCATGTGGTGGATGGCGCTTAACAACATCGGCATCACGATGGTCGGGCCGCTGTTCACCCTTTATCACGTGAAAGCGCTGGATCTCTCCAACGCCCAGATCGGTTACTTTGTCGTCGCTTCCGGCGTGGTGTCCGCCGCCTTCCTGCCGCTTGCCCGCAAATGGATGGAGCGCTTCGGGTCGATGAACATTTACACGCTGGCCGTTTTGGGAATGGCCGTGGCGATCATTCCGTACGGGTGGATCAGCCAGTTCTGGCTCCTGATCATCGTTCAAGCCTGGATCGGCGTCTGTTCCTCCGTCTTCGAAGTATCTCAGCAATCGGTCATGATGGACGAGGCCGGCCGCCATAAAAAAGAAATGGACTACTTCTCCGATTTTCAACTGCTAATGAACGGAGGCAGCGCGATCGGGGCGCTCGTCGCCGGGGTGTTGGTCTCTTTCCTTCCGCTATGGGCGTGTTTTGTCATTGTGGCCATGGTGCGCTTTGCCTTTCTTTGGCTTCCCGGCTTCCGTCCGGCCAGCGCCGGTGCGGTGCCCGGCATTCGACCGAACCGTCCGCGCGCCGCCGCGGGCCGGGATTAGTCCGCCTGAGCTGCGAGCTCCGGCGACTGCTTTCAGGGCTGCACCGGCCCTGTAGTGGATCCGCCGCACCGTTCGTATGGGTCTCGCGCTGTTTTTCAAAGAGTTCTACAGCCCTGCGGGGTAATGACCTGCAAATTCTACAAAGCCCTGCAAGAGATCGTGTGGCCTGCCCCCTTTCGCACAGCCGTTTTGCGTACTTCGGCATCTTCTCAGCTCCACCAGTCTTTTTTGTTCTGTTGCGGCCTTGTGGTTTGGCTTCGATTCAAATACACGGCAATTCTCGACAGCGATAACCATGTTTAACGGTGCGGACTGGAGGGTAATGGACCGTAGTCAAGAATCGAACAGCAGGAAGGAGACCCGCCGCATGAATGCTTACAGCGAAGCCCTTCGGCTCATCGAACGCTTCCGTTTTACGGAGGACGAGCTAAAGCAGCTGCTTGCCCTGCACCTGTCCGGCAACAGCGAGGAAGACATCCGAATTTATCTGGAAAACGCCCGGTCCCTGTTCCTCTTTTCGTCGCTGGACGTTGACATGCTCAAAGCCGAACTTCAAGAGATGCAGCGCATTTCCCCGAACGAATAAGATGCATTCATAATAGAGAAGCTACTCTAATGCCCCCCGTATCCAAGCGCGAAAAAAAGAAAACCGGACCGGCAAGAGGCTAGTCTTGCGCGGTGCGGTTATTTTTCATTCGGTTTTGTTGCCCTGACGGCGAGCAAGCATAAACGACACAACCTCCGGGTTCGGTCCCCCTTAAGCACTCCGGGAATGCTGGAAGCCTCGGTTTGGTTTGCAAATCGGGTGCTTTTGCGAAATAGGTGCAGGAAAGCAACAATTTCCTTCTCTTTGCCCCCTTTCAACCATATAAGTGCAGAAGCGCACTTAAAAGGACCTATTTTAACATAGTTTGGAAAAAAATGAATAATTAAGTGCGTGAACGAACTTATTTGAACCCGCACCCGCTATTTTGCTTGAAATAGTTGCTTTCGTGCACCTAACTCTCTCTTGGTGCTGCCGTAGGAGGGCTCAACCTGGGAATTGGCAGTCTGCAAACCGGATTTGCTTTGGCTTTTCATTTCCTTTTTATGTTCACACCGTCCACTTTGCGGATTCTTTGAAGTTCTGTCCGTTCGAAAAGTTGGTTTTTTGGGGAAAACGCAGAGCAACCGGCAGAACGAGTCAAAACACCAACGATACAGCTTAGGTAGGCGTACACGAATAGGCGTACACGAAGGATTTCTGGACGAACAAAGCCAGCAATTACAAAAGAGGAGCCCCGGTCACGTCTAACCTTGAGGGCACCTCTTTCGTTTAGTCGCCGTCCGTGAAGGAAAACCAACGCACAAGCCGGACTTTGTCCGCATACATGCCCTTTGCTCATGGGATGCTTCCCGTCCTCCAGGCCCGCCGCAGAAGCCGTGCCCTCGGCGCGGTTATGTTCCTTCACTTCAATCGCGAGGCTTCCCGCCTGCAAGCCCGCCGCAGTAGCTGGGCCCTCGGCGCGGTCATGCTCCTTCACTTCAATCGCGAGGCTTCCCGCCTCCAGGCCCGCCGCTGACGCCCGCAAGATCAAAGTGCCGGCCCGTTCGCCCGCCTGGACGATTACCAGGCATTTGCCGTTCCGCGTCGTCCGGCGGTTCCCCCGGTAAGGCTCGTCGCTGCTCAAATCGCCGTTGTCGACGCCGAGAATGCGGCCTTCCCCGGCCAGCTCGAAAGAGAGTAAATGGTCTCCGACCGGAACCACTTCGCCTTCCCCGTCTGTCACGGAAACCTCCACATGCGCAAGCTCCCGTCCGTCCGCCGGCAGCACGGTCCGGTCGGCGTGGAGCAGAAGGCGGCGCGGTTCCCCGGCGGTCGCCATGACGTGCTCGCAAACGGCCGTTCCGCCGATTTTGCCTGCGGCCCGAAGCCTTCCCGGCGTGTAGGGCAGATGCCATTCCATCAGCCGGTCCGGGTAATCCGCCAGTCTCCGCTCTCCGTAGGATTCACCGTTCACGAACAGCTCGACCGTCTCGCAGTTGGTGAATGTCAGCAGGCGCACCAGCTTGCCCTGGAGATGGGGAAGCGTCCAGTGATCCGCCATCGCCGGCGACTTCCAGTGCATCGTCCACCCGGGGTTGTGCTCCTGGCGCCCGCTGTCGTCCAGGACGGCCGCATGCACCATCGGCTGGGCGGACCAGAAGCTTTGCTGCAAATACGACACCGGCTTGCGGAACCCGCAGGTGTCGATCAGACCCGAAGACCAGCCCTTGGAAGGATAAACGGATTCCCCGAGATAATCGATCCCCGCCCAAACAAACTGCCCGATCACATAATCCTTTTCCTCCACGTCAAACCACGGATTGCGCGGCCAATAGCCTTTGACGCGATTCTCCCTGCCCCGGTAAAACGGAAAGGTCTCCGTTCCGAGAATCAGCTTGTCCGGCATCGCTTCCCGGTAATGGCCGTACCACTGCTCTTGGTAGTTCAAACCGAGAATGTCCATGCGCGCAGCCAGCTTTTTCGTGTGCGCCACCTTCCCTTCGATCGGGCCGTCCCGCAGCTCGACGGGGGTGTTGTGCGGTTCGAGCGCGCACGTCACCGGCCGGGTCGGGTCGGTTTCGCGGCAAAAAGCGGCCAGCATCTCCAGCAGGCCCAGCATGTCTTCCTGCCCCTGGCGCTCCACTTCGTTGCCCACGCTCCACAGAATCACGCACGGGTGATTCCGGTCGCGCCGCAGGAAGTCCCCGAGGTCCTTTTGCCACCACTCGTCAAACAAATGCTCGTAATAAAGCGACCTCCACTTGTCGAACGCTTCATTCACAACCAGGAAACCCATCCGGTCGCACAAATCCAGCAGCTCGGGGGCCATCGGATTGTGGGCGAAGCGGATCGCGTTGCAGCCCATTTCCTTCAGTGTTGCCAATCGTCTTCGCATAGCCGGATCATGGTAAGCCGCGCCGAGGCAGCCCAGGTCGTGATGGAGGCAAACGCCTTTCAGCTTGACGTTCTCTCCGTTCAGGAAAAAGCCCTTCCCGCTGTCCCACTTCAGGTCCCGGATGCCGAAACCCGTTTCATAGCGGTCCGTTTCCACGCCGCCGCGAAAGACGACCGTTTTCGCCCGGTATAGCGCCGGCCGGTCCGGCGACCACAACGCGGGCTGCGCAAGCGCCGCTTCCTGCGCGATTTCCGTCGTCGCCCCGGCAGCAAGCCGAATCCGCGTTTCCGCTTTGCCCTGCTCTCGTCCCTCCGCATCCACAAACGTGGTCGCAATGCGGCAGTCCGCCTCCTCCGCGCCGTGATTCGCGAGCGCAACCCGAATCCGCACCTCCGCCTCCTCCGGCGTAATTCGCGGCGTGGTGACATACGTGCCCCATTCGGCCACATGAACCGGCCCGGTGGAGATCAGCCAGACGTTCCGGTAGATGCCCGAGCCGGAATACCAGCGGTCGGCGGGCATCGCCGTATTGTCCACCTTGACCGCAATTACGTTTTCGGCGTCCCGCAGCAAATATGGCGTCAAGTCGTATTGGAAGCTGGCGTACCCGTAAGGCCGCTTGCCGGCAAAATGCCCGTTGATCCACACCTCGCTGTTGTGATGGACACCATCGAACTGCACGTAAACCCGCGCCTCTTCAGGGAGCAGGTCCAGCCGAAAGCGCTTCCGGTACCAGCCGACCGACCACCGGGGCAAAGAAGCCTGAAAGCCTCCCTGTGGCATCTGGGGATCGAACGGTTTTTCGATGCTCCAATCATGCGGCACCTGCAGCGTCCGCCAGCCCTGATCCGGATAGCCGGGTTTTTCGGCGCCGGCGTAGTTGCCCTCCGCAAACCGCCAGCCGCGGTTGAACGAAACGGTCCTTCGGCTTGTCATCCTTGTGGCCTCCTCTTTTCAGTTCCCTCACAAAACCTGAAACACCGGTGCATCCTTCAAAAAAAAGACCGGAACCTGCGGAAAACGGACGGCGAGCCGGTCCGCCAGAAGCTTCATGCCCGGCGCTTCGCTTTCCGCATGCCCCAGCATGACAAGGGCGCGCCGCCGGCCTTGATGGACCGCGTCGCGGATATATTCCGGCGCTTCCCATTCCGGCCCCTCTCCGGCGATAACCAGATCCAGCTTTTTGTCCTCCACAAAAGGAATGATCGCCCGCCCGCCGCCCCGGTACCCCACCAGAACGCCCACGCGGGAGCAGGACAAGGAGGATTCACCCGCCAGCCGGACGAAGGAAAGGCCCAGCTTTTCTTTCAGATGCCGGACCACGTTCTCCACGCTTTGCTGCGGAAGCGACAAAACGGAAGCGGCCGCCTGATGCTCCTCGACAAAAGCCTCCCATTCCAGCTCGCGCAAAAGCCCCGCCATAATGCCGTCTGGCCGGTAACGGTGAATGTGATCGTGGAACCGGTAGACCGCCAGACCGGAGCCGGACAGCAGCCGCCTTTTCTCCAGATAAACGGGGTCCCGGACGATCCAGTCCTCCGGCTCTTGATGGCTGTAAAATACCCCTTCGTGCGTGATGATAAAGTTGGCGTTCCGCCGGGCCGCTTCCTCCAGAATCCGCTGCGAGGCTGAAAAGGTTACGGCGATCCCGAGCGCTTCCGTGCCAAGCCAAGCCGGGTCCGCCCGGTCTGCGGTTGCCTCCGGGACGTCGACTCCTTCCGTCAGCCAGCCGATGATTTCTCCAATGGTCGTTGCCATGAGCAAACCTCCTGCGCGTCCGCATCAGGCGGACCGAAAACTGGAAGCTGCTCTCATCCTAGCACGCGGGCACCCGAACAACCATTGTCAAAACGAACCTCTCGTTGCCCAAAACGCGCATTTTCCCAAACGCCTGGAAGAGGCCGGTCCATCCGGAAAAGCCTTTTGCCGGGCGAGCGAAAAGCGCAAAAAAAGCCAACCGGTACTCCGGTTGGCTGGCGTTGTCCATCATGGGCAAATCGCATGTTTTCGGTTAAATCCAGGCCTTGAGGTTAATCTGGCGGATGAACTCCTCCCGGCTGGTCACTTCCTTGGCCGGTTCCTCCGCTTCGCTGGCAGCCGGCTCGGCGTCTCCGTTCATGAGACGGCGGAACAGCTCCTCGTTGCGCGTCGCCAGCGCGAAATCGATCAGCGCCTCGCGCTCCACGCGGCTGGCTTCCCGTTCCAGCAGCACTTCCTCGCGTTCGATGTCGGAAGCGGGCACCAGAACATGGCGGTTGTTTCTCGGGATCCGGACCACGTAGTCAAATACGTTGTCGGCGTTGCGGTCGTATGCGATTACGTACCCGTATTCCCCGATGGGCAAGCCTTGCTCCAGGCTGTCTTCCACAATGTAAATCTTTTGTCCCAGTCGCAGCATTCCGATTCCCCCTTAAGCCATGCAAATGAAAGGCGACCTGTTTCCTATTCTATCGTACTATAACTCCGAAAAGTTTAGAAGCAAACGAAAAAAGTCCGGCCCCGGGCCGGCGGAGCGTTCCTGCCCTCCGCCGGTTCAGGTCTGCCGCGGCGGCCATGCGATTAGTCCGCAATGCCGCCGGGCTAGACCGGCTGCTGCGGCTACGCGGTTAGTCCGCGACGGGGCCGGAGGCCGGGGCCGGAAGCCGTTCCGTCCGCTTGTTTCCCCTGCTTACGCGTACGGATTGTTCGCTTTTTCGTACCCGATCGTCGTCCGCGTGCCGTGTCCGGGATAAACCGTCACCTCATCCGGCAGCTTGAACAGCTTGGCGAGGGTGCTTTGCATCGCGAAATCGTCCCCGCCGTACAGGTCCGTGCGGCCGATCCCGAGCCGAAACAGCGCATCCCCGCCGAACAGCTGGCTGCCGAGAAGGAACCCGACGCTGCCGGGCGAATGGCCGGGCAGATGAAGCACGCGGATTTCATGTCCGAGAAGCGTCAGCTTCTGGCCGTCGGCGAGGGCGTGCTCCGCGGGCTCCGCCGTCACCAGCCCGGCCACCTCCGGCCAGTTGGCGGAGCCGTTTTTCTTGGGGTCGCCCATCCAGTCGGCTTCCAGGTCGTGAAGGTAAACGGGACAGCCCTTCAGCTTGCGGACCTCTTCCACGCCCGCCATATGGTCGAAATGGGCGTGGGTCAGCAGAATGGCTTCGATCTCGAGGCCGTCCAGCCTCCGGACCAGCGCGGCCGGATTCTGGCCGGGATCGATCACGATCCCTTTCCCCTGCTCTTCATCTTTCAACAGATATGCGTTTGTTCCCAGCGGGCCGAGAACACAGGTTTCCACTTTCAGCGGCATGCGGCCTTCAACCTCCGTTGCGCGTCGATGGTCTTTCCTAAAAGGAAGAGATCAGCTCGCGCAGTTCTTTGACAATGACGGCCTGATAGCCGTTGCCTTCGCCGTAGCGCCGGCCCATTTCTTCGCGTGCTTCCTGGAGCTTGGTCTGGTAATCGGCCGCTTCCCGGTCGGGATTGGCCGCTTTGAAGGCGCGCATCGCTTCCTGCACATGCTCGGGACGCGGCCCCCAGGTACCCAGAACGTAACCGCCCGTATCCGCAAAAATCACGATCGGAATGGCGCGCCCGCCCATGGTCAGAAACTGGTGCATCAGCTCCGGGTGCTGCTCGATGATCATGACCTCCATCGGAACGCCGCTGCTCTCCAACGCGCGAAACACCACCGGCACGTTGCGCACAACGTCGCCGCACCAGTCCGCCATCAGAATCAGGCAACGCAGATCGTCGCGGTTGCGGAGGCTTTCGAAATAGAGCCGGTCGTCTTCGCTCGGCCATTCAAACGAGGTGTAATAATCCAGAAACGCTTCCTTGTTCTTCTGCATGCCGTCGATGAAAACCGCCGGTTTGATGCCTTGTCCGATAAAGCCCGTCACTGATTTTGCCATGGTTCCGCCTCCTTGGTGCCGCCCGGAGTCTACTCCGTTTTGCGGGTTTTTTTGCGGGTCACAATCTTGAAGATGAAGTAGAGGCACAGCAGACCGACCGCCCCCACGAGAAAGGGCACCGTGTATTGGTGGGAGTATTCGCCGATGTCGTTCCAGCTCTTTCCGACTCCGCTGAGACGTTCGCCCAGCCAGATGAACAGCACGGACCACGGGATGATCGCGAGCGTCGTCAGAACGGTAAAGCGCAGCAGGGACATCTTGGCGATGCCCGCCGGAATGGAAATGGCATGGCGTACGACCGGAATAAACCGGGCCGTAAAGATAACGCCGGTTCCGTACCGGTTAAACCAGTTCTCCGCGCCGTCGATGTGCTTTTTCTTCAGGTGGATGTACTTCCCGTACTTTTCAACCACCGGCCGGCCGCCGTAGCGCCCGATCCAGTACACAAAAAGCTGCGCGATGACGCCTCCGATTGTGCCGAAAATAACGGCCTCCACAAAGTTGATGTCCCCCCGCTCCACCAAAAAACCGGCGTAAGCGAGCACGATTTCGCTGGGAATAATTTCGATCATGAGTCCGAGCATAATCCCCCAGTAACCGAGATCGGTGAGGAAATCGAGAATTTGATGAATAAAATCGCCCATCTCCGTCCAGCCTTCCAACTAATAATTTTCCAACCCTCATCCTATTCTATCACAAACCCCGCCCGACTATGAAATGCTCCGAAAACCGGCCGCTCCATGGAAACAGAAGCATCCCGGACAAATGTCCGGGATGCGCGCTTTCAGCATCAGTCGGCCTTCGGGGCGACGATCGATTCGGGGTTGGTCAGCGTATCGTAGAACTCGACATAGCGGTCTTTGTTCTCGCTGGCACGCAGCGCCATCGCCATGCGCGGATGTTCGTCAAACACGCCGGAGACCATGTACGGAATGAGGTATCCCCACTCCCATTTTTCGCGGATGCCGAGCATGTGCTTCTCGATAACGTCCAGAAGAGGGCGGACTTCATAGTTGGTGTTTTTCAGATGGCTGACCAGGAGCTCCGTGTTGCAGTTCCCGGCCGCCCGGCCCATGCCGAAGACCGAAGCGTCCAGAAACTGGACGCCGTGATTCAGCGCCGTCAGCGTGTTCGCGAACGCAAGCTGCATGTTGTTGTGGGTATGAACGCCAAGCTGCTTGCCCGGGACGAGGGCCCGGAACTTGTCCACCAGATGTCCGATATCCACCGGGTCCATGCTTCCGTAGGAATCGACGACGTAGACCAGATCGACCGGGCTTTTGGCCACTTCCGCCAGGGCGGCTTCCAGCTCATGGGCAAGCACATGGGACAACGCCATGATGTTCAAAGAGGTTTCATAGCCCATTTCATGGAATTTGCGGACCAGCTCCAATCCCTTCTCCACGTCCTTGATGTAGCAGGCGACCCGGATCAGATCAAGAGCCGATTCCTCCCGAGGCAAAATGTCGTTTTCGTCGACGCGGCCGATGTCCACGAGCGCGGACAGCTTGGTGGCCGTTTTGTAAGGAATGACTTCCTTCAGAAAGCCTTCGTCCAGAAAACGCCACGGCCCCGCATCCGCTCCCTTGAGCAGCTTCGGGGAATTCTTGTAGCCGATCTCCATATATTCCACTCCGGCTTCGCTCAGTCCCTTGTACAAATCGCGCACGAAATCGACGCTGAACTCCCAATTGTTCACCAGGCCGCCGTCGCGGATCGTACAATCCAGGATCTTGGCGTTCTCCTTCGTCATAAGGCCCCGTTCCCCTTCCGAAAATGGTTTTTGCAAGTTATATCACGAAGCGGATGCGTTGTCAATTTATTCGTGTTTGCGATAACCGGCGTCATTCGCCTCCCGCAGCCGAAAGTGGCTCCCGCCGTCCCCGCCGCATAAGCTGTAGCAGCCAAACGACCGGGAGGAGACCGCCGTGAAACCGAAAAACGCCCAGCATGAAAAAACGCTGCCCACCGCCAGAGGGATCCGCCGCGCCTGCGCGAGGGAGCTCTACCGGACGGCAAAGCGGCTCAAGCTGCATGTGCCGCCCGAGCGGATGAAAGAGGCGGAGGAAGCCTACTACCGCAAGCTTGTGCCAAACCTTGTGTACATCGCCCAAAACGCGGGCAACCGCAGGCTGCTCGCCGACTGGTTTGAGCAAAACGCCGCAGAGGACGTGGCCCGGATCTGGGAAACGGAGCCGGCGCTCGTGGCCGCGGCCTTCCGGCAGGCGTTCGGCGGCTGATCCGCCGCTAATGGATGTTGACGGGAGGCTCCAGCGCCGCAGCCGCTTCCTCCCCGGCTTCCCGCAGCTCGGCCGGGAGCACGATGTCCACGCAGGTGCCTTTGCCGAGCCGGCTGCGGATGGACATCGTGCCTCTGTGATTGGCGATAATCCGCTGGCTGACCATGAGGCCCAGGCCGTTGCCGCTTTCCTTGTTGCTGTAGAACGGTTCGCCGAGCCGGATCAGCTGGTCCTCGGGTATGCCGCTGCCCTGGTCGATGATCCGAAAAAGCAGCCGCTTGCCTTCCAGCGCCTTCAGAATGATCCTCACCACGCCCCCCTTCGGCATTGCTTCGATGCTGTTTTTCATCACGTTGATGAACACCTGCTTCAGCTGGTTTTCCTCGCATTCCACAGGAAACAGGCAAGCGTCCGTCTCCAGCTTGAGGGTAACGCCGTAAAGGGCGGCTTGCGATTCCATCAAAAGCACCGTATCCTGCAAAATGCCGAGCGGATCCTTCAGCTGAAACCGGTTGGCGTGCGGCTTTGCCAGAATCATGAATTCGCTTACGATAAAATTGATCCGGTCCAGCTCCGCCAGCATGAGCTCGAGGTGATTGCGGTTTCCTTCGCCTTTTGCCTTCTGAAGCTGGACGAATCCCCGCAGCGTTGTGAGCGGATTGCGGATTTCATGGGCAACGCCGGCCGCCAGCTGCCCGATCACGGACAGCTTTTCCGAGCGGCGAAGCAGCTCCTCGGTTTTTTTCCGCTCGGTGATGTCCCGGATGATGGCCGACACGCCGACGATTTCTCCGTTTGCTTTCTTGACCGGCGAAAGGCTGAGGCTGACCTCGATCTGCTTGCCGGTTTTGGTCAAGAAGACGGATTCCTGATCGGACAGCTGGCTGCCCGCCAGAATCCGGTCGATGCACTTGCGGGTGCGCTTGGCAAGCCGTTCGGACAACCAGGGATATTCGGTGTCCTTTATCTCCTCCTGACGCCAGCCGAGCAGCGTTTCAAACGCCTGGTTCATGTATTGCACCGCGCCGTCCCGATCCAGCACGCAGATCAAGTCCGTCGTGTGGGCAAAGAGCGACTCCAGGTATTCGTTCGAGAACGTGAGCTTTTCATTCTCCCGCCGCAGCTTCTCCGTGCGTTCCTCCAAATGGTCGAACGCTCCGTTGAGGCGGGAGGCGAGCAGGCCGAATTCGTCCCTTGCCGTATTGGGCACCCGGATATTCGGCCGGTCCATGGCGACCCTGCCAAGCTGCACCGTCATCCGCTTCAACGGCCGCAGCAGACCGCCCGCGGCCAGCCGGCCAAGCAGCATCGCCGCCGCCAGAAGCAGGAGGCCAAGGAGCGCCCGTTCGGCCATGTGCTTCCGGAGCGGTCCGTCGATTGAAGCCCGGTCCGCGGCCACCACGATCACGACGGGCACGCCCGCATCGGCGGGATGGAAGCGGACCACGGCGGGGCGGCCCCGGGCTTCGCCCGGCAGCGTGACGGCCTGTCCGGCGAAATACGCTTCCCGGATCCGGGCGGCCCAGAGCGTGGTGTCCTCGGTCTCTTCGCCGAGCAGAAGGGAAGCCTGAAAAGGATCAAACGCCGCGATCTGCAAAAAGTCGGCATTGCTGTGAAGAAGATCGGAACGCGTGTCGGCGGCGCTGCCGGAGCCGGCTTCCCCGGCCGCATCTCCGGTCATTTCCAGAGCCAGGATACCGCCGTCCTGCTGACGGTAGAAGCCCCACCAGGACACAGGCCCGGCAGCCGCCGCTGCGGCGTCCGAACGGGGCATCCAAAAGCCCGCGGAAGCGATTCCCGGCTCCGAGAACACGGTACCCTTGGCCCATAGCTCGGACAACCCCCGCTGCCAGAATGACCAGTCCGGCGGTGTGCCTTGCCCGGAAGCGGCCTGCCGGACGGAGGCGTTCCCGTCCGGTCCGACCTCCAGCAGCCAGAGGCCGGAGAGCTCAAAGGTGTCCCGCCACCTGGCAAGCTCCTTCGGGCCGGGCGCAGCGCCGCTTTGGGCCAGCTGACGGTCCGTCTCCCCTCCGGCGAAGCGAAGCCGGAGGCTTGCCGCCGCATCCTTTTCCCGCGTCAGCAGCATTTCCGACTTCAGCGAAAAGGCTGTCGCCCGCTCCGCCTCCCGCATGCGGTCTTCCAGCCGTTTGGTCAAGCTATGTTTGGTGTCCCAATAATCCATTGCCATAAAGACGGAAATGATGATAGTCGCCGCAAGGCCGAAGCAAAGACTCCACTTGTTCTTGATTGACAAGGAACATGCAACCTCCCTAACCAGTTGGCCTTTTGCACATTTCTATCTAATTCTACATTTACCTTCTTATTCCTTGTATGGTTTTGGAAAATTCCGCGCAAAAAAGCCTCCGCGGGTCCGTTGGAACCGCGAAGGCTTGCCGCAAGCCGGATTTGCTTTACTGCTCGGTCAGAATGACCGGGCCGTCTTTTGTGATGGCGATCGTATGCTCATACTGGGCTGACAGGCTGCCGTCCACCGTGCGCGCCGTCCACCCGTCTTCTTCCACATAGGCTTCCCAGTGCCCGGCATTCAGCATAGGCTCGATCGTGATCACCATTCCCTCCTTGAGCCGCAGTCCCCGGCCCGCCTGGCCGTAGTGCAGCACCTCGGGCGCTTCGTGCATCTCCCGGCCGATGCCGTGTCCGATGAACTGCCGGACGACGGAGAAGCCGCGCGCTTCGGCATAGCTTTGAATGGCGTGGCCGATGTCGCCCAGCCGGTTTCCGGGAACGGCCTGCTCAATGCCTTTGTAAAGCGATTCCTTGGTAACGGCCAGGAGATTGGCCGCGTCCGCACTGATTTCCCCGACTCCGTAGGACCAGGCCGAATCCGCGAGCCAGCCGTCCTTGTTGACCACCATGTCGATGGTGACGATGTCTCCGTTATGGAGCGGCTTTTTGCTCGGGAACCCGTGGCAGACCACATCGTTTACCGAAGCGCAGGTCGCATATTTATAGCCATGGTAGCCTTTTTGCTCGGGGGTGGCGCCTTGGCTTTTCAAATAGTCCTCCACCAGCTCTTCCAGCTCCCAGGTGGTCGCGCCGGGAACGATTTTGGCGGCGATCCTCCTGTGGCATTCCGCGAGGATGGCCCCCGCTTCCTTCATCCGGGCGATTTCCGCCTCCGTCTTGATTACAATCAAACTGTTCATCCCTTTCCAATGCTTTCGGCCGATTCTTCCGGTCGAACCAGTATATGCCCGAATGATGCCAGGTACCATTCGTATTAAAACCAGTTTTTCGCTATACTGATTTTAGCTTGAGCGGGTGACGAACACAAGCGCGCCGCCGAATGGCGGGCGCCGTACATACAAGGAGGGTCCCATGTATCTGGTAACAGCGGAAGAAATGCGAAGGACCGACAAACACGCGATAGAAGAGCTCGGCCTGCCGGCTCTGGTTTTAATGGAAAATGCGGGGCGTGCGCTGGCCGAGGAAGCGCTGCGCGTCGCCGCCCGGCTGAAGGCGGACGGCGAACGGCTCTCCGGCCGCTGGCTGATTCTCGCGGGCAAAGGCAACAACGGCGGGGACGGGCTTGTCGCCGCCCGCCATCTGCAGGCGGAGGGCGTCCGGTGCGACATCGTCCTGGCCTCCGCGCCGGAGGAGCTGACGGGAGAAGCCGCCGTGCAGCGGGACATCGCCGGGAAGCTGGGCCTTCCCCTGACGGTGTACGAGGAGGACGGGCCGGCTTGGGACCGCTACGACGGCATTGTCGACGCGCTGCTCGGCACCGGCGCGTCCGGGGAGCCGCGCGCGCCGTATGACGCCATCATCCGCCGCGCGAACGCCAGCGGACGCCCAATCGTCGCGGCCGACCTGCCGAGCGGCCTGGACGCGGATACGGGCGCCGTGGCGGAAGCCTGTATCCGCGCCTGCGTCACCGTCGCCTTCGGCTTCCCGAAGATCGGCCTGACGCAGTACCCCGGCGCCGAATACGCCGGGGAGCTTCGCGTGCGGGCGATCGGCATCCCGTCCGGATTGCCCGGCACCCTCGGCGCGCGCAGCCATCTGCTGACCGAGGAATTCCTCGCCGGACCGCTCGGCCTCGATCTGTCGCGGCGGCGCGCGCCGAATACGCACAAGGGCACTTACGGCCATGTGCTTCTCGCGGCGGGTACGCAGCGGATGACCGGCGCCGGCCTGCTGGCCGCCCGGGCGGCCCTGCGCACCGGCTGCGGGCTGGCCACCTGGGCCGTGCCGGCCAGCCTGGTGCGCCACTTGAGCGGCCGGCTGCCCGAGGCCATGCTGGCGGGCGTGCCCGACGCCGGCGACGGCGACTGGACGCATGTGTCGGCCGAAAGGCTGCTCGCGCTGACCGAAGGCCGCGACGCGCTGGCCATCGGGCCGGGGCTCGGCCGCTACGCCGACGACGGCCAGTGGCTGCGCGCCATCTGGGAAGGGGCGCGCTGCCCGCTGCTCATCGACGCCGACGCCCTTGGCATGCTCGCCGATGCGGAGGAATTCGGCGCCTGGCCGAAACGCGAAGCGCCAACGGTGCTGACGCCCCACCCCGGCGAAATGGCCCGTCTGGCCGGCTTGTCCACGCCCGAGGTGCAGGCGGACCGGGTGAACGTCGCCCGCGGCTTTGCCATCCGCCATGGCGTAACCCTGGTCCTGAAGGGAGCCCGCACCGTTGTGGCTTCGCCGGAAGGCGACGTTTACGTCAACCTGACGGGCAACCCCGCCATGGCAACGGGCGGGACGGGCGACGTGCTTTCGGGCGTTATCTCGAGTCTGCTCGCCCAGGGCCATGACGGCACGAATGCGGCCTGCTTCGGCGTCTGGCTGCACGGCCGGGCGGGCGATGCCGCGGCCGCCAAACGGCCGGGTGGAACAATCATCGCCGGAGATGTGATCGAGGAGCTGTAGCCCGGAGATTGCCAAGGGCTCCCCCGCGTCCCCTTTTCGCCGCAAAACAAAAAAGCCCCTGGCAGGGCTTGCAAAGGTCGGTATGCAACGGCAAACCGTCGGACGTCTCCGGCTTTTTCGCGGCCTGCGCCGGTCTGCCATCGGATGCGCTCAAATGGCGGTTTTGCGGATTTGTTCCAGCTCGGCTTGCTCCTGTGCCTTTTGGATACGGATAACGAGCAGCTGAAGAAGGTTCGCGCGAAGTTCCTTTTGTTTGCACCGGCTAAGCTTGCGCAAGATAAAACGTTCGATCGACATGACTCTTCAACTCCTTTTTCCGGGGGAAGCCCCTCTTCAAATTGGTAAAATCTATTACACCGGAAAGCAACGGCCGAAACAAAGAAACCTGGCTTTGCAAAATATTTACCTTGACAACCTGCGAAGACTTTGCTGAAAGGGGCGACCCGTCCATGTGCGGAAGATATACCATCCTGCTGACTCTTGCCGAGCTTGCCGACATTTTTCAAATCGATGAGATAACAGGCGACTACGCTCCCCGTTACAACGCGGCGCCGGGGCAAACCGTCTACGCGGTTGTCGAAGGCAAAAACGGCCGGCGGCTTGGCGGCCTGAAGTGGGGCGTAACGCCGGCGTGGACCGCCAAGGACGGCCGCACTCCGCCCCTGCTTATTAACGCGCGGGCCGAAAGCGCAGCCGACAAGCCGGCCTTCCGGGAAGCGCTGCGGACCCGGCGCTGCCTGATTCCGGGGGACGGCTATTACGAATGGACCGCCGCTCCGGGCGGCGGAAAACGGCCGATGCGGATTGTGCGCAAAGACCGCCGTCCGTTCGCCTTCGCCGGCTTGTACGAATGGCGCACGGAGGCGGACGGCACGCGGTCCGCTTCCTGCGTTATTTTGACAACCGAGCCGAACGAGCTTACCGCAGGCATTCATCATCGGATGCCGGTCATTCTCCGGCCGGAGCACGAGCGCCTTTGGCTGGACCGGAGCATAAGGGAGCCCGAGCGCCTGAAGGAAGCCTGGCAGCCCTATCCGGCGGAGGAGATGGACGCCTATCCGGTTCATCCGGGGGTCGGCAAGGTTTCCATGGATTCGCCCGAATGTGTCGTTCCTTTTCTGTCGGACGGCGCATGACCCGGTCCCGGCCGCGACACGCTTCCCGGTATACCGCCCCGTTCCCCCGTGGAACGGGGTTTTTGGCATTTCGGCGAAGGCCGGTTTACGGTTTTCTATCAGGGATTTACATAAAAGTCTTTAAATCAACAAATAGAGGTCAGTTTCCTTTCTGGTCGAACCTCCAAAAAAAGGTATAATTGAGTAGCAATTCCTTATTTCTTGCTAGATTCCCGGAAAGGAGGATACCGTTTCTTGGCTGCTTGACCTGCTAAATGCGATAACGAATCAAATGAGAGAGGGTGAACGGATGAACCGTACGCAAAAGGTAAATTGGCGTACCCGCTTCTTTGCGTGCATGGCAGTAACCGCTTTGGGTGTTTCTCTGGTATCCGGCAGTGGATTGGGGAGCGTCACGCAGGCTGCCGCAGGCAGCTACAATTACGCCGAGGCGCTGCAAAAATCCATCTATTTCTATGAAGCGCAGCGGTCCGGCGTGCTGCCCGACAACAACCGCGTGGAATGGCGCGGAGACTCCGGCCTGAAGGACGGAGCGGATGTCGGGGTCGATCTGACCGGCGGCTGGTTTGACGCCGGCGACCACGTCAAGTTCGGGTTTCCGATGGCTTATTCCGCCACGATGCTCGCTTGGTCCGTTTATGAATACCGGGCGGGCTTTGAACAGGCGGGACAGCTGGATGAAATGCTGGACAATCTGAAATGGGCGACCGACTATTTTTTGAAAGCGCATACAGCCCCGAATGAACTGTACGGTCAAGTGGGCACCGGCGGCATCGACCATGCCTGGTGGGGCCCCGCCGAGGTTATGCAGATGGAGCGCAAAGCGTACAAGATTGACGCCGCGCATCCGGGTTCGGACCTTGCGGGTGAAACGGCCGCCGCGCTGGCCGCCGCTTCGATCGTCTTCAAGCAAACCAACCCGGCGTACTCGGCGACGCTGCTCACGCACGCAAAACAGCTCTATTCGTTCGCGGATACGTACCGGGGGGCTTATTCCGACAGCATTACGGACGCCGCCTCCTTTTACCGGTCCTGGAGCGGATATTACGATGAGCTGTCCTGGGGCGGCGCCTGGCTGTATCTCGCCACCGGGGATGACACGTACCTGACCAAAGCCATCCAGGCCACCAAAAGCTGGGGCACCGAGCAGGACGGAAGCTGGCCGGTCAAATGGACGATCAACTGGGACGACAAGCGCTACGGCGCGCAGATTCTGCTCGCCCGGATCACGTCCAAGCTCGGCATGCCGGAGGCTCAGAAGTTTGCCGCGGAAACCGAGCGCAATCTGGATTTCTGGACGGTCGGAACAGACGGCATGAAGGTGAAGTACACGCCCGGCGGGCTCGCCTGGCTGGATAGCTGGGGCTCCTTGCGGTACGCTGCAAACGCTTCCTTCCTGGCCTTCGTTTATTCCGATTTCGTAACCGACGCGGCCAAGAAAACACGCTACAAGGATTTCGCCGAGCGCCAAATCCGCTATATGCTGGGCGATAACCCGGATAACCGCAGCTATGTGGTCGGATTCGGGATCAATCCGCCGCAGCATCCGCATCACCGGACCGCTCACAGCTCCTGGACGGACAGCCTGTCCAGCCCTGCGGAGCACCGGCATATTCTGTATGGCGCGCTGGTCGGCGGACCGGACGCTTCGGACAAGTATACCGACAGCACAAACGATTATGTCAGCAATGAAGTTGCAACCGATTACAACGCCGCCTTTACGGGCGCGCTCGCCAAAATGAACCTTCTCTACGGCGCCGGTCAAAAGCCGCTTGCGAACTTCCCCGCGCCGGAAACGAGAACGGACGAGTTCTTCGTGGAAGCCGCATTGAACCAGTCGGGCGCCAACTTCACGGAAATCAAGGCCTACCTGAACAACGTTTCCGGCTGGCCGGCCCGCATGGGAGACAAGCTTTCGTTCAAGTATTTCCTTGACTTGAGCGAGGTTTATGCGGCGGGCTATACAGCCGCGGACGTGAAGGTAAGCTCGGCCTACAATCAAGGCGCTGCGGTTTCGCAGCCGCTTCCCTTCGACGCTGCCAAGCACCTGTACTACGTGAACGTCGACTTTACCGGAACCAAAATTTATCCGGGCGGCCAGCCGCATTACCGGAAAGAAGTCCAGTTCCGGATTGCCGGACCGCAAGGCGCATGGGATCCCGCCAACGATTATTCCTACACGGGACTCGTCATGACCACGGTGCAAAAAGCGCCGAAGCTGCCTGTCTACGATGCCGGAGCACGCATCTTCGGCCAAGAGCCGAGCGGCATCGTCATTCCGACGCCGACACCGACGGCCACGCCTACCGCTACACCAACGGCTACGCCTACCGCTACTCCGACCGCAACGCCGACGGCTACGCCCACCGCTACACCAACGGCTACGCCTACCGCTACTCCGACGGGTTCGCCCGGCGGCCTTAAGGTGCAGTACATGGTTGGCGACACGAACGCCTCGGACAACGCGGTTCGGCCGCACTTTAATATTGTGAATACCGGAAGCGCGCCGGTCGATCTCTCGACGCTGAAAATCCGGTATTACTTCACAAAGGACGGTTCGGCCGCGCTGAATTTCTTCTGCGATTACGCCGTTGTCGGCTCGTCCAACCTCACCGCCCAGTTCGTCCCGCTCGCTTCGCCCAAGACCAACGCGGACACGTACCTGGAGCTCTCGTTCAAGCCGGGCTCCGGCACCATCGCGCCCGGCAGCCAGAGCGGCGTGATCCAGGCGCGCGTGCACAAGGCGGATTGGTCGAACTTTAGCGAAGCCAACGATTACTCTTTTGATCCCGCCAAGCTGACCCTGACCGATGCGCCGAACGTGGCGCTTTATCAGAACGGAACCCTCGTTTTCGGGTCCCAGCCTTAAACACAGTATTCGTGCCGCTCCCTCGGGGCGGCACGAAATCCAAAAAAAGGAGATGACAAAGGATGAAAAACAAGAAGGTCCGCGCCGGTCTTGCGATTTTGCTGAGCGGTGCGCTCGGGGTCAGCGCTTTTCTCGGCGTTCCCCGCACGCAGCATGCGGATGCGGCGGCCAGCCAGAACCAGACCCGGTTTTTGACGCTGTACAATCAGATCAAGAATCCGGCCAGCGGCTATTTCTCGCCGGAGGGCATCCCTTACCATTCCATTGAAACCCTGCTGAGCGAAGCCCCCGACCACGGCCACATGACCACGTCGGAAGCCTACAGCTACTGGCTCTGGCTGGAAACCCTGTACGGCTACTATACGAAGGACTGGACCAAGCTGGAAGCCGCATGGGACAGCATGGAAAAATACATTATTCCGGTTAACGAAGGAGACGGCAAGGAAGAACAGCCGACGATGAGCTACTACAACCCGAACAGTCCGGCAACGTACGCAGCCGAGAAACCTTATCCCGATCAATATCCGTCGCAGATCGGCGCCACCTATGCGGCCGGCAAGGACCCAATCGATGCCGAGCTGAAGGCGACTTACGGCAGCAACCAGACTTATCTCATGCATTGGCTGGTTGACGTCGACAACTGGTACGGCTTCGGAAACCTTTTGAATCCGTCCCATACCGCAACCTACGTCAATACTTACCAACGGGGCGAACAGGAATCCGTTTGGGAAACCATCCCCCATCCGTCGCAGGATGATAAAACCTTCGGCAAAACGGGCGAAGGCTTTATGACCTTGTTTACCAAGGAGGCTCAAGCGCCGGCGGCCCAATGGCGGTACACGAACGCTACGGACGCGGACGCCCGGGCCGTTCAGGTTCTTTATTGGGCCAAGGAGCTCGGTTACAACAACCCGGCCTACCTGAACAAAGCCAAGAAAATGGGCGACTTCCTCCGCTACGGCATGTTCGACAAGTACTTCCAGCAAGTCGGCAGCGCGGCGGACGGGACGCCTTCTCCCGGAACCGGAAAAGACTCCAACATGTACCTGATGGCCTGGTACACGGCCTGGGGCGGCGGCCTTGGCGCTAACGGAACCGGCAACTGGGCCTGGAGAATCGGCGCCAGCCACACGCATCAGGCATACCAGAATCCGGTTGCGGCTTATGCTTTGTCGCAAACGGATGGCGGCCTGATTCCCGCATCGGCTACCGCAAAAGAGGACTGGAACAAATCCCTCAAGCGCCAGCTTGAATTCTACACCTGGCTTCTTTCCTCCGAAGGAGCGGTAGGCGGCGGAGCCACCAACAGCTACAACGGAAACTATTCCAAGTACCCGGCGGGCGTCAGCACGTTCTACGGCATGGCGTATCAGGAAGCGCCGGTTTACCGCGACCCGGATTCGAACACCTGGTTCGGCTTCCAGGCCTGGCCGCTCGAACGCGTCGCCGAAATGTACTACATTTTGGCTGAAAACGGCGAGCTGACCTCGGAAAACTTCCAGATGGCGAAAACGGTCATCACCAAATGGGTCGACTGGTCGCTGGATTATGTGTTCGTCAACCAAAAACCGGTGACGGATGCCGATGGCTATTACCTGAACGCCGCAGGACAGCGGATTCTCGGCGGCAACAACCCGGCCGTCGCCACAACGCCGGACCCCGGCCAGTTCTACGTTCCATCCACGCAGGAATGGAGAGGGCAGCCCGACACCTGGAACGGGTTCTCCTCGTTCACGGGCAACCCGAATTTCCGCGTCGTAACCAAGAACCCCGGCCAGGATGTCGGCGTGCTCGGCAGCTATATCAAGGCGCTGACCTTCTTCGCCGCCGGCACCAAAGCCGAAACCGGCGCGTTCACGCCGCTTGCCGCCCAAGCCAAGTCGACCGCCGAGCAGCTGCTTGACGTCGCCTGGAATTTTAACGACGGCGTTGGCATCACCCGTCCGGAGCAAAAAGGCGACGCTTACCGTTACTTCACCAAAGAAGTTTACATTCCCGCCGGCTGGTCCGGTTTGACGGGACAAGGCAACACGATTCCGGGCCCCGGAGCCGTACCGTCCGATCCGGCCAAAGGCGGAAACGGCGTTTACATCAGCTTTGCGGACCTGAGACCGAAACTCCAGCAGGACCCCGATTTTGCTTATCTGCAAAATCTGTACAACACGTCCTGGAACCCCACGACCAAGAAATGGGAAAGCGGAGTGCCGACGTTTGAGTACCACCGGTTCTGGTCTCAGGTCGACATCGCGACGGCCTACGCGGAATACGACCGCCTGCTGGGCGGCGCGCCGACGCCGACGCCGACCACAACGCCTACGGCCACGCCGACCGCCACACCGACGGCTACGCCTACCGCAACACCAACGGCTACACCGACCGCTACTCCTACGGCAACACCGACTGCCACACCTACTGCTACTCCTACGGCTACGCCGACGACGCCTCCCGGGGCATTGAAGGTGCAGTATCAGGCGGCGGACACCAACGCGACGGACAACGCCATCCGGGCGAATCTGAACATCGTCAACACCGGCTCGACGCCTGTTGATCTGAGCACGTTGAAAATCCGCTACTATTTCACCAAAGACGGCAGCGCTTCTCTCAACTACTATAACGACTATTCGGTTGTGGGTTCCTCCAATGTCACCGGCCAGTTCGTGACCTTGGCCACGCCGAAAGCAAACGCCGATACCTACCTGGAGATTTCCTTCAAATCCGGGGCCGGCTCCATCGCAGCCGGCGGGCAAACCGGCGTGATCCAGTCCCGCTTGCACAAAGCGGACTGGAGCAACTTTAACGAAGCAAACGATTATTCGTTCGATCCGACCAAGCTTGGTTTAGCCGATTGGTCAAAAGTAACCCTGTATCAAAACGGAACACTGGTATACGGCAGCGAGCCCTGAACCGCGGGCCTGCAGCCGGAAAGCCGCCTTCAACCGGGCGGCTTTCCGGCTCCGCGGACGCAGACCCCGGCTTGGCTTGCAAGTTGCCGCTCTCCCGGCTGCGGACCGGAGGGTCCGCAGCGCGGGAAACCGCCACAAGCGTCTACGGGTAAGGAGGGTACGTAAATGCCTCTCTCGCTTTTCATGGCAGATGCCGTCGGCGCGAACGTAATCGAAGAGCCGGCTCCATCCCCATGGCCTTCGGAACTGGCTGTCTTGTTCGAAACGGGCAAGAAAGATGAGTTGTTCCGCATTCTGAACGAATGGCTGTCGGCGAACAGCCGCCGGAACGTCTTTTTCGCCGAGCTTCAGTTGGCGCTTTACCATCATCTCTTTTCGATGATTTACCAGTTGTTTCACCGCAAGAAAATGTCCGTGCAGCAGGCTTTGCCCTGGCTGGACCGCTCTGCCGATCTGCTGCGGTCGGTTTCCACAGCCGAGGAGCTGCGCGACTGGGCGCAGGAAGTGCTGACAAGCGCCATCGAAACCCTCGACCTGCAGCAGACCGAAGGGCAGACGCTTGTCAAGACGATTCAGCAGTACATCCTGTCCAACCTATCGCGCGATGTAACCCGGGAGGAGCTGGCCGCGTGCTTCCATTTCCATCCCGACTATCTCTCCCGTTTGTTCAAGCGGGAAACCGGGCTGTCCATGTCCGAGTATTTGCTTGAACAGCGAATGAGCCTCGCCCGCCGTCTGCTGCGCGAATCGAAGCTGAAGGTCAGCGAGATCGCCGACATGACGGGGTACAGCAACCTCTCCTACTTTTCGCAGCTGTTCAAGAAGCAGGAAGGCTGCCCCCCGCAGGAATACCGCAAACGGCAAAAAAGAATCTAACGCAACATCCAGCAAAAAGGAGCTCTACCGGGCGTTGTTCCGCCTGGCCGAGCTCCTTTTCCATTGTGGAAGCCTATGGATTTGCGTCTCCGGGGCTACTCGCGAAAAGCTTCCGCGACCGCCTCGGACGCCTGACGCGCCATCGTCAGCACCAAATGAAGCGACGCCGTTTGCAGCGCCCGGTAAGGATTGTCCGTGTTGGGGCATACGACGCCGGCAAGCGATGCCTCGCCCACGGGGGGAAGCGGCTTGCCCATGAATTTCCCCGGCATTAAAGGGCGGGAGTCGATTTGAAACCGCCCGACCGATGGGCCGACGCAGCAATCGACCGCCAGCACGCGCACGCCGGACGGCACCTCCTTCAGCCGCTTTTCCAGATTGGCCGAATCGCACGGAGCGTCCAGCGTTCCGACAATGTCGGCGAACCCGGCCTCCTTCAGCATCGTTCCCACCAAAGGACCGAAAGCATCACCCGTCGAGCGGTCCGTGCCGACGCACACCACCCAAAGCTCCGAGCGGCTCACCGGATCCTTCCATAGCCCGCGCAGCCGTTCCGCCATCCGCTCCGCGTTTGTCAATATCGGCATTCTCCAGCCTCCCGCCGTGACTCGAAAAACCCCGCCGCGCCGGATTTGCCGTCCGGCTGGACAGGGTTATCGTTTGGTCTTCTTGTATTGTACCCGGAAAGACCGCCGGTGCCAACGCATGCGGAAGCCAAAGCGGCGGTGAAACGGAGCGCCTTGCGTTACGCCGTTTCCTGTTTCTTGTCGCCGCGCTTCAGATCGGCGGGTTTGACTTCCTGCAGCTCGAGGCTCTGGAAGCACGGACGCAGCTGCAAAAGCATCGCTTCCGCCTTTTCACGGTCCATCGTTTCCCCCAAGCTCTTGCCTTTGTAGCTGATCCGGTACATCTTCGTCCCTCCGTTGATCATGGTTCATGTCCGCCTCGCGGCTGCAATCCAATCAACTGCCTCGGCATTCATGCTTATGTATTGCTTTTATCGCTTGAAAAGCCGCTATTTCGGCATGCTTTTGAATTTTGTTTACCCGGGACAACCGGCATTGAAACAGAATTGTCAAAAAAAATTCATTAGATAACCGGATCAACTCGCCGCATCCGGCTTTTATCGCCCCCATCGGCAAAAAAATCGGACAGACAGAAGATCCCCGATTCGTTATAATGGCTTAAACGCAAACCCCATCCTCCGCAAAAGGAGCCAACCGTCCGTGAATCCATCATCTCCCGGGCAGCCGGAACGTTCGGCCGCAGCTCCGCCTACTCCAGCAGCGGGCGATCTTGCTGCCGCGCCCGCTGCGTTCAGGCAGCTGCGGGAAGGCGTCAAGGAAGGCTTGCCGGTAGCGGTCGGTTATGTGCCGATCGCGCTTGCATTCGGCATGCTGACCGTTTCGTCGGGGCTCCCCCCGTACGTCGGCATCCTCATGTCGCTCCTGGTATATGCCGGGGCGTCCCAGTTTGTCGGTATTAATTTGCTCGCAACCGGTGCGGCGCTGCCGGAAATTGTGCTGACCGTCTTTATTCTAAATTTTCGCCACTTCCTGATGGCGTCTGCCATTTCGCAAAGGCTGCACGGGCGCATCAAAGGCCGGATGCGGGCCCTTCTCGCCTTTGGTGTGACCGATGAGACCTTTGCCGTAGCGTCCATGCGAACCGCCGGAAAGCAGTTGTCCTTCCCTTACCTGCTCGGCCTGAACACCATTGCCTTTCTCGCCTGGAACGCCGGAACGTGGGCCGGCCTTTTGCTGTCGGAGGGTCTGCCTGCTTTTGTCCGGAACAGCATGGGCGTTGCGCTCTACGTCATGTTCATCGCCCTGCTCGTGCCCGGGCTGCGCACAACGCCTTCCGCCGTCTTCGTGTCAATCCTGGCCGTGCTGTTCAGCTGCCTTTTTGCTTACGCGCCTCTTTTTTCGTTCCTGAACGGCGGCTGGAGCGTGGTGCTGGCTACTGTTCTCGCCGCCGCAGCCGGAGCCTGGCTCGGAAAAGGGGAGGAATAACATGGACGGTTTTTACTTGAATGCCGCCGTCGTGCTGGGAATGGCCGCCGTAACTTACCTTCCCCGTCTCGTTCCGATGCTGTTCGGCGGACGCCTGACGATTAAGGGCCGGATGAAACGGTTTTTCGACTACCTTCCGTTTGCCGCCTTGTCCGCGCTCGCTTTTCCCGCCGTCTTTACCTCCACGGGCGACCTGCGCTCGGGCATCGCCGGAGCGGCCGCCGCCGTTCTTCTCTCGCTGTTGCGCCTGCCGGTCATCGCTGTCGTATTCGGCGGAATTGTAGCGGCTTTGGCGGTGGAGCTGCTGATCTAGTTGATCCGGTCGGGGGGCTTGCTCGTGGAAGACCCCCGACCGGATATATGAACACTTGCCGCTCCGATTCTTCGAACTCTGCGACTCGTTCGCCTTCTCCCCGACGTTGCTCCGATTCTCTCGAACACTTACGACCCGTTCGCCTTCTCCCCGACGTTGCTCCGAATCCTAACCAATTTTCGACTTATTCGTCCTCTGTCGGGCGTTGCGGGCCCTTACCTTTCCCGGGCAAAAATTCTAACGGTTGCCAGAAGCGTTATTTGAACAAAAACCGGCTTTTTTCATTTCTAACGGTTGCCAGCGAGCCTATTTGGCTGGAAATGGGCCAAAAAGACAGTAGACTTGCAAAGAAGTTAACATGGGGTAAAATGCCAAAAAA
>NZ_JCAPET010000089.1:0-3897 GCF_059735245.1 Gorillibacterium sp. sgz306347 | reverse complement strand
GGAGACGGGGTCGGCGTGGACGGGTTCGTCGTCGGCGCCGGGGTTGCCGGCGTCGGCGTCGGGTCTACCGGTGTCGGTGTCGGAGCGGATGCCGTTGTTACGCCAAGCTTGACGGGATTCATCCGGTTGCCGTAGGTGTCGCCCACTACAAGGTAAACATCGTAGGCCGTGCCCGGCTGCAAACCGGCAATCGTGACCGTTTCTTCTACCAAGCCAAGGGTCGGGATGCTTCCTTTTGCAGCCGCCGGTTCATTTTCCGCGTTACGGCCGTTTACGATTTGTTCAGTGGTGGGCTGTTCCGCACCGTGCGGTACCGCCACATAGTATACGGTGCCCGGCTTGTCCGACTGGACGAGCACGCTTGCGCCGTTAGGCGTCGTTTCGCCGCCCGCTTTCGGATAACCGGATTCCATAACGGGTTTTACCGCATCGGCATGGATCAGGCTGATTTCCTTGCCGTTCAAAACATGGCTGGCTTTAACGCCCGTCAGGCTTTTGACGCTTCCTTCTTCCTGGTACAGCTTGATTGGACCGACGACGCCTTTGTCCCCGTCCTTCAGCGTATACGTGAACTGAAGCCCGCCCGTCATCGGGTTTACTCCGCTATAGTAGGCTAACACAAGTTGACCGCCAATCGACAAGGAAATCGCCGGGTGATTTTCCACAACCACCTCTTTGTCAAACTTCGCTTCAAAGGTCAGCTTGGCCCCGATTCCATAGGTTCCTGCCTCGGGACCGGTTACCCGGGTGATTGACGGAGCAACCAAATCGATTGCTTCCGTGGTGTGCAGAATCACCATGTCCGAGTTTTTCTGCCGATTGTTATTTTTATCCACAATTACTATATGCACATTGTATTTCCCGTCCGCCTCAAGGTTGGTTACCTCGACGGACTTTTCAATCTCCGCTTCCACCGGCGCACTGCCGCTGCCGAGCCCCGGCATGCCCTCCGCATTTTGACCCGCTATGATTTGCTCGACCGAAGGCTTGGCGGCGTTATGCGGCAAAACGACATAATGCAGGTTTCCGTTCTCACTGCTCTTAATCTTCATTCTTGCGGACGTCGCCGTTGCCCCGTCATCCTCAATCGGATAACCGGCCACCATTTCGGGACGGGTTCCGTCCGCTTTAGGCGTTCCGTTCAGCGGGACCTTTATCGCCGTTTCAGCTAATACGTCGGCGTTGTTTTTGATTGTTCCGTTGTCGAACAGAAGCTTGTCGGGAACAATCAAACCGTTGTCGCCTTCTTTAATTTGGTAGAGAAACGTAACAAATTTATTCTG
Source organism: Gorillibacterium sp. sgz306347 (assembly GCF_059735245.1). NCBI lineage: Bacteria > Bacillati > Bacillota > Bacilli > Caryophanales > Paenibacillaceae > Gorillibacterium > Gorillibacterium sp. sgz306347. The sequence continues at coordinate 2,614 of NZ_JCAPET010000089.1, read as the reverse complement.
GTATATATCGTAATTCATAAAATTCGCTACGCCTTGCCCTTCACCGATTTTTAGTTGAAGGGACGGAAGGGCGTTTGTTTTAATGGTGCTGTCAAAGTAAAGCGTGATCAGAACAGAATCTCCAATGCCGTATTCTTTGGAGAACAGGATGATGGAGGAAACCTTTGGACCTGCAGCGGCAGTCCGAACGGTGACCTTGGAAGGCACCGCCGATTTGTTGTTGGCTTTGTCATTTATGACTGCATAAACGTCATAAGCGGTGTCCGGCTTCATGTCTTCGAATTCGAATTTTACATTCAGTTCGTCGGTCTCATGGTTGGGCATATTTGCGTTTTGCGCAAAATTTCCTTCCGCATTTTGGGAAAGCAAGACTTGCATGGTAGTAGGAGCCGCTGCCCCATGCGGCAAAATAACGAAATGAGTTGAACCAGGTTCATTTGTTTTCATCAAAACGTTGACGCTATCGGTTGTGGCAGTGCCCGCTTTAGGATATCCGGCAGCAAACGTGGGCAGCTCCGTGTCGGCATACACAGGAATTATATTAACACCGTATAACGTATTCCCGGCCGGCGTATTCGTCTCCTCACTTAGGAGGCTGCCGCCCGTTTGGTCAAGCCCCGTTACGGTAATCAGCCCGTTGTCGCCGCTCTTTACCTGGTAGGTAAAAGTAAATTCGTCGCGGAATTTACCGGTCACAGGCGCGATTGCTGTCTTGTCGCCAATCTGAAGGGCAAGACCCGGCGTCCCGGTATAATATACCGGCTGATCAAACGTTACGGTAAAGTCAACGGATGATCCTTCGATCTTATAAGTGCTGCCCTGATATTGGACACTCGCTACTTTCGGCGCTACCGGGCTTGTCCCGGAGCTCGTCTGGACCGACACCTTGGCAGGAATGGCTAACCGGTTTTCGGCTTCATCGATTAACGCCGTATACACATCGTAGGAGGTATTCGGAGCGAGTCCCTCGAACTTCACGCTCAGTTCGCTTGACCCATTACTGTATTTGTTAGCGCCTTTCGCCGGCTTTCCTGTCGCGTCTTGCGCATGGATTACCTGATCCGTGGTAGGCGCATCGGCTCCATGCGGCAGAGCAACAAAATAAGTTAAGCCCGACTCCACGGTTTGAACCAGGATATTGGCGCTGTCCGTTGTAACTTCACTGCCCGCTTTCGGATACCCCTCAGCGAACGCAGGCAGCTCTGTATCGGCATAAAATGCGGGGTAATTTTTTCCGCTTAGCGTTTCTTTTGCTGTAAGATTGCCTTCGGTGGATTTCACCACGCCCGCCGCCTGATTCAGGCGAACCGCGTCGATCAGCCCGTTGTCTCCGGGCTTGACGGTGTAAGAGAAACGCAAGCCGCCCAGGTTATCGAGGTAAGTAGCCATGGCCGGCTTTCCGCCGATGTCCAGCACAAGACCGGGCATTCCCTGAGCATACACCAGTTGATCGAATTGAACGACAAAGGTGATCGCTTTGTCCACGTTGTTAAAGGTCCTGGAAGGGTAAGCTTCCACATTGATTACTTCGGGTTCCGTCGGATTCTGCTGCTGGGTCGTCTGCACCGTCACCTTGGCAGGAACGGCCGGCCGGTTTCCCAAATAATCTTCCAGTACGATGTACACGTCATAAGTCGAATTCGTATCGAGGTTTTCAATAGATAACTGAGCCCGGTAGCTGGCATTCAAGTCCGTGATGCCGGAATCAGCCGGCAAGCCTTCACCGTTTCGGCCGTCCACGACTTGCTCCGTTGACGGTTCGGCCCCTCCTTGCTTCACCACTATATAGTATATGGTCCCCGGCTCGTCGGCTTGAACATTTACAACCGCGGAGTCGTCGTACGTATTGCCGTCTGTTTGCGGACCTTCTACATAGGAGGGAGCGAGAGTGTCAGCACTTAGGCCGTTAAGGGTAAGATTGTTTAATTGGGTGTCTGCGTTCACTCCGGATTCGCTTTTAATTGATCCCATGTCCATATTAAGGCGGATGGGGGTCACAAACCCGTTATCGCCGTCAGCAATTTGGTAACGAAACCTATAGCGGACATTGTAAATGGGGTCGAGTCCGACATACTCGGCAAACGCCGTTTTGTCTCCAATCTGGATTTCCAGCCTCGGAGAACCGGTCATAACCACGTTGTGGTTGAACCCGACATCAAAGTTGATTTCCTGCCCCTTGCCGACGACCCCGGAATCCTCGGATGCGACCACGTTGACCACCGGAGGGGGCATTTCGTTGTTCGGTCCGGTTGCGTTCGCCTTTTTTGTACCGGCGACACCTGCCAGTTGCCCTGCAAAAAGAGCAAGTGTCAATAATAATGCAACCAGCGGTTTTCCTATCAGTTTGTTCCTGTGGTACATGTTGCGCCTCCTTCATGATGTGTCCCTTACTAGAAACCTCTGCCATTATACCTCCCGGCTCTGAACAAATTCTGAACAAGCAGGAAAAACCCCAATCCGATAAACAGATTGGAGTTTTAGCCTTGCGGAGAGCGCCCGTGCGCCCTCCGACTTTTTTGCTGGCCGGTTAGGCCGTATTATGCTTTTATGGCGTTGCCGCGTGATCAACGGAAGCGGCCTGGATTGCGCCGTAGGCCCAGTGGGCGGCGGCGAC